>USIZ01000105.1 GCA_900554855.1 uncultured Eubacteriales bacterium
CGCCCAAGGCATCTGGATGGGCATCGCTTACGAGACCGCTCCCAACAGCGCCGGGGAATTGGACGTCAAATGGATCAATGAGCGGATGGCGGTAGACTTTGTCCGGGAGGACGGTCAGTGGCGCATCTGGCATATGTTCATCGGCACCAACTACGTCCTCTCCGCCGGCGAGTGCTATATGGAGCAGCCGCTGGCCACCGAGGAGATTGCCCGGGAGCAGGGTTGCCCCGACTGGTACGTGGTGGGCGGCGGCCGGGAGCACACCAACGGACAGGTGGCCCTGTTTGACCAGATCCCGGACTATCCGGAGCGGGAGGCCTTCCTCAACGGGAACGCCCCACGAAAGGTATACACCGCACTGTATAACGACCCCATCTCCTTCCCGCCCCTGCCGGAGGAGTATGAGAACTACAACCCGAAGCACGGCTACGGGCCGGAGGGCTTCGCCCGGTTTGAGGGCGGCTATGAAGGGAGCGTATGAGCAATGAAACCTGATCTTTCTACCCACGATAAGATCCGCAACGCCGCGGCCTGTCAAGATGTAGAGAACCTCCACGCCCGCCACTGCTATATGCACTGCGCCGGGCGCAACGTGGAGGAGGTCGATCACTACTGGATCCGGAGCGATAAGGTCTCCTGGGGTCACGCCTTCGGCAAATGGACGGGCTGGCAGGGTGTCAAATTCGGCTGGGGCTCCAGTCTGGAGCGTCAGGGCTACGGCGCCTATCTCCAGCTGACGCAGGTCTGGCCTCAGGTCACTGGCCTTGACCCCCGCCCCCTGTTTGAGGCGGCCATGCATACTCTCGCCACCGACATCATCGAGGTCGCCGGCGATGGGCGAACCGCCCGAGCCTATTTCTACACCCCGGGTGCCATTTCCTCCACCTTGAATCTCAGCCGCAAGCGCGAGGGCATGTGGATGTGGGAGCGCTACGGCATCGAGTACGCAAAGGACGAGGACGGTAACTGGAAGCTATTCACTATCCAGGTCTGCCCCGACCTCATGGCGCCGCTGGACTGCGTCAACCCTGGTGAGGACAGTTGGGAAAGCATCCGCAGCCATGCCGAGCCCCCTTCCTTCGCCCGCCCCGGTGATCAGGTGCTGGGCTGCGCCGGGCCGGTGGCCCCCATCGTGGATGAGCCAGAGCCTGTCCACACCGGCTGGTCGCTGATCCAGCCGGTGCAGGATCCCGTCCCATGGCCGGAACCCTATGAGAGCTACTGCTACGAGCGTTCCTATCGCTATCGCACCAAAGATTGGAAGGAGGAGACCACATGAAACAGCGCAGAGCACTGATCCTCTACGCCACCATGAGTTCCAACACGGAAAAGATTGCCCAGTGCTTTGCCGACGTCTTTGACGCCTACAACTGGGACGTAACCACCGTCCGCATCCGGAATCAGGCGGAACTTGCCCAGCGGCAGGAAGATCTTTATTTCGACGACTACGACGTGATTTGCCTGGGCAGTCCCATCGTGGGCGGCTCGCCGCTCCAGCCCATCGTCCGAGCCTTTAGTCTCGGCGGCGGCGGCAAGTTGGAGAAGGCCGTGGAACATACCGATGCATCCGGGAAAAGCCTGCCCCAGCAGCCCCCCAAGGGTAAGTGGCGCCGCCATGACGCACCCTACGCCGGGGTGCTCAACCGCACGGACAGCCGCCCGCTGGGCATTGTCTTTTCCACCTATGGCGGCGGGTTCTACGGCTCGTCCGAGTGCATACCCGTGCTGGAGACGCTCAAGCTCTACCTCAACACGTACAGCGTGGATGTCACCGGCTTTTTCGCCTGCGGCGGACGGGAGCACGGCCCCGCAGGCTACCCTATGGGCGTCAAGCCCAAGGCAGAGTTCCGTCCCGGCCCGCCGGACCCGTCCGTTCCGGACGCCGATGTCTGCGACCCGATGGTGTATACCATGAAGGACGGCACGGAGAAATACGGCTCCTATTTCTTCCACTATGACCTGTGCTCCAAGCCCGGATCCCGGGAGGAGCAGAAGGCTCGAGCCTTTGCCGCGGACTTCATCGAGGACTTTTTCATGACTTATGACGGGCAGCGCAACCCGCCCCTGTCCAATATCATCTCCATCAGCTGAATCCTCATAAAAACGAGAACGGCTCCCGTCTTTCGGCGGGAGCCGCTCTTATTCTATCAGGAAATGCGGTGCACACGATGCTAGACCTTCATAGCTTCAGGAAAACAAATACCTCTAACGGCGTAGAGAAGCTACGCCCGGCGTTGGAAGAAGCGGATGCCGTTACAACTCCTTTTCATTTTGTCCCGTCTGCATTATAATGTCCTTATCACGAAGCCGGAAGGGGTAATGGGCATGGTGACAGAGACAAAGGTGCGCTACTTTCTGACACTGGCGGAGGAGCTGCACTTCGGCCGGGCGGCCAAACGGCTGTACATCAGTCAGCAGGGGCTGAGCTACCAGATCGCATCGCTGGAAAAGGATCTGGGCGTGCAGCTGTTCATCCGGGACGCCAAGGGTATCCGGCTGACCGACGCGGGCAAAAAATTTGCGGAGCTGTTCGCCTGTCTGGAACACGACATCCAGCGTATTCTGAAGCAGTATCAGGGGCAGTCCGGGGACACGCTGGCGGTGGCCTACTTTGAAAACATGGACATCGGCCCGATGCTGTTTGAGATCCGTGACCATTTGCAACGCACCCGCAGTGACCTGAAAATGCAGATCCTGAGCATCCGCTCCTTCTCCGCCATCTTTCAGGCGTTTGCCAGCGGTGATCTGGATGCGGCCATTCTGCCCATGAGTGTGGATCTGCCCGACGGCTTTGCCTCCGCAACGCTGTGTCTTGACCCCACCTATGCCCTGTTCGGTGCGGATTTTCCCAATGCGCAGGCGCTCTGCGCACTGGACGACGTGGAAAAGGGCATCATTCTGGCCGGGCCGGATCACAACTGTATTTATCGCCGGATGGACGACTTTTTCCAGAACAGGCCTGAGGTGCAGATGCACAGCGAGCCGGGTATGTCCTGCGGCGCGGAGCTCATCCTCATCAAATCCGGTATGGCCATGGGCTTTGGCGGCGAGCACTCCATCCTTTACCGGGACGGAAGCTTGCTCCGCTTCCCGCTGGGGGACGCCATTCCCCTGTCCATCATCTGGCGCAAGCGCTATCGTCACCCCTGCCTGACAGAGCTCACCCGGATGCTGAAAGAAAAACTACAGGTATGACCATGAATCGGTATTCTGTTTGCCTGTCTCCACAAGCGTGTGCTTGTGGAGACAGGCATTTTTCTGTTTTTCAGCCGCACAGAACTCTGCTAATATGAGGTTATACAGGGAGGGACACAGCATGGACATTCACCAGCTCTACCGGCAAAAGACCGGCTCATTGGAGGCGGCACTGAACCTCATCCACAGCGGCGACCGCATCTGCATGGCCGGGGACTGCAACGAGGCGCAGATATTTGCCCAAAATCTGCACACCATCGCCCCACGGGTGGAGAGCGTGAAGGTGCTTCACGGCCGCAACGGCCACTATGACTTCATCTCCAGCAACGGCATGGCCGGGCACTTCCGCGCCACCGGCTTTTTCTACGGCCCGGACTGGCACATCGGTCATCCCAAGGGCAACACGGAGTATGTCCCCAGCGACCTGCCCGACTACGCCGCCTCTGCTACCGGCATCGAGCCCTTCAACGTGTTCGTCGCCGGAGCGACCCCCATGGACGAAAACGGCGACTTTTACGTCAGCCTGTGTGTCATGTACGAGATTGACCTGTTCCAGTCCATCCTCCGGCAGCCCGACCGCCGGGTCATTCTGGAGGTCAACCCCAACGAGGTGAAGGTCAGCGGCGCACTGAAGATCAACATCCGGGACGTGGACTGTCTCTACGAGGTGGACTACCCCCTGCTGGAGATCCCGGCCATGGAGACCACCCCCACTGAGGACCGCATCGGCGGCATGGTGGCGGAGCTCATCCACGACGGAGACACCCTTCAACTGGGCATCGGCGCCCTGCCCGACGCCATTGCCCACCATCTGATGGACAAACAGGATATGGGGCTGCACACGGAGATGTACACCTCTGCCATGGGGGAGATGCTCCGCCGGGGCGTCATCACCGGCGAGCGGAAAAATTATCTGAAGGGGCTGTCCATCGGCACCTTTGCCGGGGGTGACCGCGCTCTATATGAAACGATGCGGGATCACCCCACGGTGCGGGTCGCACCGGGCAGCTTCTGCGTCGATCCCACGGTCATCATGCGCAACGACAACATGGTGTCCATCAACACCATACTGGAAATGGATCTGACCGGGCAGGTGAACTCCGAGACCATCGGCACGCGGCAGTATTCCGGCTCCGGCGGCGGCTTCTGCTTCGCCTACGGCGCGATGCACTCCAAAGGCGGCCGGGGCATTCTGGCCTTCTCCGCCCGGAGCAAGAAGGGCATTCCGAAGATCAAGGCGACCCTCACCCCCGGCTCTGCCGTGACCATCCCCCGCAACTATGTGGACTATATCGTGACAGAATACGGCGTGGCGCGGCTGCGCGGATGCTCGGTGCGGGAGCGGTGCGAGCTGCTCATCGCGCTGGCGCACCCGGACGACCGGGCGGAGCTGCGGCAAAAGGCCCGGGAATACTTTTATATCTGACAGGAGGAAACACCATGAACATCGACCGTGAACGCATTGAGCGTATGCGTCAGTCCAAGCTGGTTCAGCCGTCCATCTGCGTGGAGCGCATCAAGTACATGACCGAGTCCTATCGCGCCACCGAGGGCGAGCCGGAGGTCATCCGCCGCGCCAAGGCATTTCTCCACGAGTTGGAGCACATCTCCGTCATCATCTACCCTGACGATCTCATCGTCGGCCAGCCCAGCAGCAAGGTGCGGGGCGGCAGCATCAGCCCCGAGGTGCGCTGCGACTGGATTTTGGACGAGATGGACTCCGTCTCAGAGCGGGATATTGACCCCTACGTTCCCCTCACCGAGGAGGAAAAGGCCGTCCTGCGGGACGCGGTGCCCTACTGGCAGGAGCGCTCCGTCCACGCCCGCTGGAAGGCGGCCTGTCCCACCGAGGCGCAGCAGTACGACGGCGTTATATTCGGCGGCGGCGCCTTCTGCGGCAACAACCAGCACTACGGCCACATCAGCATGGATTACGCCATGCTACTCCAGCTGGGCGCGGAGGGTATTCTGGACAAGGTGAACGCCCGTCTGGCCGACACCGCCCCGGGCACGCCGGAGCACGACGAGCTGACCGCCATGGGCATCACCCTGCGCGGCCTTATGGTCATCGGTGAGCGCTACGCCGACAGGGCCGAAGCGTTGGCACAGGCAGAGAAGGATCCCGACCGCAAAAGGGAACTGGAACAGATCGCCGCCGTGTGCCGCCATGTGCCCCGTCATCCCGCCCGCTCCTTCCATGAGGCATTGCAGAGCACCTGGTTTGCCTATCTGTGCGCCATGATCGAGAACTGGGGCACAGGCAACACTCTCCTGCGCGCCGACCAGTACCTCTATCCCTATTATGAGCAGGACATCCGCACCGGCGCGATGACTGAGGAGCAGGCGACGATGCTGGTGTGCAGCTTCTAT
>USIZ01000106.1 GCA_900554855.1 uncultured Eubacteriales bacterium
CGAACACAATGAGTTCTGCAATGGCGGCCACCTTTGGGGCGGCGGTGAGCAGAGCGGGCAGCGGCAGGGAGAACTCAGCGGCGACCGCCAGATAGGCGTTCAGTAGGCTGAGCAGCACCAGCAGCGGCACCCGCCGGTTTGTAAAGTTCAGTCCGGCAAAATAGCGGCGGGAGAGCTTCTGGGGCGGGATATCCTCCGCGGGGGGACGCACCGGGCGGGGCTTCGGAGTCCGGAGCTTTTTTGCCTTGGCCGGAATCTCCCCGGTATCGTCCTCTGCGGCGGACTCTGATTCATAGGTGACCTCCTCGTCGGTGCCCGGGATGTACTTCTCTGCCATCTCGGTGTCCTCGTCGGTAGAGGCGGCCTGGGAGAACATGGAGTCGGCAAAGCGATCCATGTCCGACTTCCAGCGGCTGAGGCGACTCTCCTTTTCATCCTGAAGGCGTTCGCCGGTCTCCTCCGGTTCGGACTTGGCCCGGTAGTCCTCCCGGCGGTCCGGGGCGGCGGGGGTGATCTCCTTGGCCTTGACCCGCTTGGAGGGGAGGAAGCCGTCCGGGCGGTGCTCGTCGGAGTTGACGTTGGGCACATCGGCAAAGACTGCGTCCAGCACCTCCTGGGGCAGGGCGGCGGCGTCCGGTTCCTTCCACGGGGAGGGGACGGCCTTTTTGGGCGGTTCCGCAGGCGTCTGCACACCCGGGAAGGCGACTACCTTGCCCTTTTTGCCCCGGCGCTTCTGCTCCGGGTCGGAGAGCACATCGGGCTGATCGGCGTCATCCTCCCGCACCACCGGCGGGACATGGATGGTGCGCGTCTCGCCCGCCTGCCAGGCCTGAATGGGGACAACTTCGTCCTCCACTTCCACCGTCTCCGTTTCACTGGCGGATTCCGTGGATGCGGCTTCCTCTGGCGCGGGTTCGGGCGCTTCCGGCTGTGGTTCCGGTTTTTTGCGTCCGTAGACCTCGGCCAGAATGTCGTCCAGCGACTCCTCTGCGGGTTCCACGCCCTCCAGCATATCGTTCAGGGCGTAGAGTTCATTATTCGGTTTTTCACCGTTTCCAGACATGAGATATATGGCTCCTTAAAAAGTGGGGAAAAAGATACCGTTTGCGTCAGTTCATTCTCTGCCGCACGGCCTCATAGAGCAGGATGGCCGCGGCGGCGGAGGCGTTCAGAGAATCCAGATCGCTCTTCATGGGAATGCTGACAGTGAAGTCGCACTCCTGGGCGACCAGGCGGCTCATGCCGGAGCCCTCGCTGCCGATGACGATGGCGGCGGGCCCCTTCAGGTCGGCGGAGTAGAGCGAGGTGGTGCCGTTCATGGCGGTGCCGAAGATCCAGACGCCCTCCTCCTTGAGCTGCTTGAGCAGGGCGGTGATGTTGGGCACCCGGGCCACGGGGATGTGGCTGACGGCGCCGGCACTGGTCTTGGCCACCACGGCGGTGAGGCCGGCGGAGCGGCGCTTGGGGATGATGACGCCGTGGGCGCCTGCACAGCAGGCGGTGCGGATCACCGCGCCCAGATTGTGGGGGTCGCTCAGCTCGTCGCATACCACGATGAGGGGGGCTTCGCCCTTCTCCCGGGCGGCGGCGAGGATGTCGTCCACGCTGGCGTACTCCCGCACGGCGCACAGGGCGATGACGCCCTGATGGGCGTGGGTGACGCTCATGCGGTCCAGCTTGCGCTTGTCCGCATCCACCACCACAATGCCGCGGGCCCGGGCGGTGGAGGCGATGTGGCCGAGGGAGGAGTCAGTCTCCCCCTTGAGAATGAAGATCTTATCAATGACGGTCCCGGTGCGCAGCGCCTCGGTGACGGCGTTACGGCCCTCAATGACGCCGTCGGCTTCGGCCTGCGGCTCCCGGGCGGGACGGTTGCGTTCAGACATGGAGATACCTCCTGATACTTTGCTAGCAACGTGTTAGTAACGTGCTGGTAACCTTGATAGTAACACACAAAAAAGTATACCACAGTTTGTGGGGGGAAGGAAGGAAAATATTATGAAGGCGCGGTTAAGAAAGTGGGGCAAATCGTGAACAGATTGTGGACAGATGGCGGGAAAGTCACAGAATGTTTACGGGTGCTTTCTTGTCATGGGAAAATTTTTGTGCTATATTGTAAATTACAATTTATTTGTACCAATGTGACCACATAGGAGGAAAAAGCCTTGGACAATAAAGGAAATAACAAGAAAAACGGCAAAGGCGGCGGCCCAAAGAAAAATATGGTGGGCATTGTGTCCATCATCGTCTGGGCCATCGTCATTGTGGTGGTCATCAACCAGATCGCCTCGGCTGCGGCGATGTCCGGCCAGGTGGAGATCAAGTTCAGCGAGCTGATCCAGCTGGTCAAGGATGACGAGGTGGAGGACGTCAAGCTGGAGTCCAACAAGTACACCGTCACCCTGAAGGAGGATGCCCAGAAGAGCTGGATGCAGGAGTACTATGGCGACGAGTACAACGACAGCCTTCAGATGCCGAAGCTGTACGCCGCCCCGCTGACCTACACCGATTTCCTTCTGCTGCTGGATGAGCACGGTGTCAGTTACTCCACCCCCTATCAGAATTCAAACATGTTCACAGAATTCCTGATCGGCTACCTGCTGCCGACGCTGGTGATCATGGGCATTATGATGCTGGCCTTCCGCTTCCTCATGGGCGGCAAGATGGGCGGCGGCATGGGCATCGGCAATGTCGGAAAGAGCAACGCAAAGATGTATGTGGAAAAGTCCACCGGCGTCACCTTCCGGGATGTGGCCGGTCAGGACGAGGCCAAGGAGAGCTTGAAGGAGATCATCGACTTCCTTCACAACCCCGGCAAATACACCGCCATCGGCGCCAAGCTGCCCAAGGGCGCGCTGCTGGTGGGCTCTCCCGGTACCGGCAAGACCCTGCTGGCCAAGGCCGTGGCGGGCGAGGCCAATGTCCCCTTCTTCTCCATCTCCGGCTCTGACTTTGTGGAGATGTTCGTGGGCGTGGGCGCCAGCCGTGTCCGCGACCTCTTTAAGGAGGCCGCCAAGATGGCCCCCTGTATCATCTTTATCGACGAGATCGACACCATCGGCAAGAAGCGCGACAGCGGCGGAATCGGCGGCAACGACGAGCGCGAGCAGACCCTGAACCAGCTGCTGGCCGAGCTGGACGGCTTTGACCCCACCAAGGGTGTCATCGTGCTGGGCGCCACCAACCGGCCCGAGGTGCTGGATAAGGCGCTGCTGCGCCCCGGCCGCTTCGACCGCCGGATCACCGTGGATCGGCCCAACCTGGCCGGACGTCTGGCCACCCTTCAGGTGCACACCCGCAACATCCGTCTGAGTGAGGATGTGAACCTTGAGAAAATCGCCGCCGCCACTGCGGGCTGCGTGGGCGCGGATCTGGCCAACCTGGTCAACGAGGCCGCTTTGCGGGCGGTGCGCATGGGCCGTCAGGCCGTCAACCAGAACGATCTGCTGGCCTCCTTTGAAATGGTCATCGCCGGCGCCGAGAAGAAGGGCACCGTGCTGACCGAGAAGGAGAAGAAGCTCATTGCCTATCACGAGGTGGGTCACGCTCTGGTGGCGGCCCGCCAGAAGAACACACAGCCCGTCAGCAAGATCACCATCGTGCCTCACACGCAGGGCGCGCTGGGCTACACCATGCAGACCCCGGAGGAGGAGAAGTTCCTCGAGGATCGGGAGGAGCTGCTGGCCGACCTGCGGACGCTGCTGGGCGGCCGCGCCGCCGAATGGGCGGTGTTCCACACCATGACCACCGGCGCATCCAACGACATCGAGCGGGCTACCGACCTGGCCCGGAAGATGGTCACCATGTACGGCATGAGCGACCGCTTCGGCGTCATGGGTCTTGCCACCATCCAGAATCAGTATCTGGACGGCAGCGCGGGCATGAACTGTGCCGAGGCCACCGCCGCACAGGTGGATGAGGAGGTCCGCAAGCTCATCGACGACGCCTACCACGACGCCGTCAAGATGCTGGAGGACGACCGGGAGATGCTGGACAAGATCGCCGCCTACCTGCTGGAGAAGGAGACCATCACCGGTCAGGAAATGATGGCCATTCTGGAGGGTCGGGATCCCGCGCTGGTGGACAACTACGGCGCCACCCCGGAGGAACCCCGAAAGAGACGGCTGGACGGCGACGTGGAGCCGCCCGCCCGCAGTGTGCACATGATCAGCGAGCCGCCGGTGAATCCCTTTGTTCAGCCGTCTGAGGACGCGCAGGACGAAAATCAGGCTCCTGATGCGGAGGAGGATGCGCCCGCGAGCGGCAATGTCGATCCCGACGCCGCACCGCAGGACGATACCACTCCCGACAGCGAACAGTGATCAACGGCAAACGCCCCGTTCCATACGGAACGGGGCGTTTGTGCTCTTTCGGCCACAGGACAAAAGAGCCAGTCTCACAGAGTTTTGCCGCCCGCAGGCGGCAAAACAAATTGAAATAATGAAAAGAGGCGGAATTCACTTCCGCCTCTTTTTACTTCTCACCTCAAGGGTGCCGACTTTTCGCACAGCGTATCGAGGTGCCCTTGGGGCGCAGCTTTCTCTTTTAAAAACCGGCAAAGCCGATTCTAAAAGAATGCGTCAGCATATTCCCCCGTTCGGCGCGATCACCTGACCGGTGATGAACTCCGCGCCATCGGAGCACAGATAGCGCACACAGCGGGCCACCTCATAGGGAGTGCCGATGCGCCCCAGCGGGGTCTCCTCGGCCAGCGCCTGCATATCCTCCTCGGAGAGATGGGCGTTCATGTCGGTGTCGATGACGCCGGGGGCGACGCAGTTGACCCGGATGTTGGAGGGGCCGACCTCCTTGGCCAGCGCCTTGGTAAAGGCGATGACCGCACCCTTGCTGGCGGAATAGGCCACCTCGCAGCTGCCGCCGATCTGCCCCCACATGGAGCTCATGGTGACGATGGCCCCCTTCCGGCGGCGGATGAAATAGGGCAGCGCTGCCCGGACGGTGTAAAAAAGGCCGTCCACGTTGACGGAGAACACCCGGTGCCAGTCCTCGTCGGAGACATGGGTGAGCACGTCCTGAGGCAGGGCGACTCCGGCGGAGCACACCAGCGCATCCGGCGCGCCCAGCTCCTGCACGGCCCGCTCGATAAAGGCGGCGGCCTGAGCGGGGTCGGCGGCGTCGGCCCGGACGGCCAGCACGCTGATGCCTCTGGCGCTCAGCTCGTTCTGGAGCGCGTGCGCAGCCTCCTCGGAGTGCAGATAGCTGAAGGCGATGTTCCAGCCCTTGAAGGCAAATGTGCGGGCGATGGCCGCTCCGATGCCCCGGCTGCCGCCGGTGATGAATACGGTGCTCATATGGATGACCTCCTTGTAGAGTTGAAGCGTATGATCTGTGCCTGACATACCTCGTCCCTGGGGCGCAGAATGTCAGGGAAATGGGTACAATACTAAAACGTCCATTTCTTCCCGGCGTCTTCAGCCATTCGGTGCGCAGTTCGATCCGGGGAGCGTGAGAATCGGCGCTGTCCGCGGCATGGGGCAGGGCCTCCTCACCTAGAATGTATTTCCATTTTCCCATGAATCGACGGG
>USIZ01000107.1 GCA_900554855.1 uncultured Eubacteriales bacterium
GCCGTCTGGTTTTCCGCGCCGGCATCGACCGGAACGACATCGAGTTCCTGGGCATCAACGATCCCGGCATGACCCCGGACTACATGGCTTATATGCTGAAGTACGACACCATGCATGGCCAGTTCAAGGGCACCATCGAGTATGACGACGAGTCCATCACCGTCAACGGCAAGAAGATCATGGTCTATGCCAAGTTCAAGCCGGAGGAAATTCCCTGGGGTGAGCTGGGCGTCGAGTATGTGGTCGAGTCCACCGGCCTGTTCCTGACCAAGGAGAAGGCTCAGGGTCATCTGGACGCCGGCGCCAAGAAGGTCGTCATGTCCGCCCCCTCCAAGGATGACACCCCCATGTTCGTGATGGGCGTCAACAATACAACCTATGACACCAGCATGAACTTTGTCTCCAACGCCTCCTGCACCACCAACTGCCTGGCTCCGATCGCCAAGGTGCTGCACGACAACTTCGGCATCACCGAGGGTCTGATGACCACCGTTCACTCCACCACTGCCACTCAGAAGACCGTTGACGGCCCCTCCAAGAAGGATTGGCGCGGCGGCCGTGCCGCTGCCGGCAATATCATCCCCTCCTCCACCGGCGCCGCCAAGGCCGTGGGCAAGGTCATCCCCAGCCTGAACGGCAAGCTGACCGGCATGAGCATGCGCGTGCCCACTCTGGACGTCTCCGTCGTCGACCTGACCGTCAACCTGGCCAAGCCCGCCACCTATGACGAGATCTGCGCCGCCATGAAGAAGGCCTCCGAGGGCGAGCTGAAGGGCATTCTGGGTTATACCGAGGACGCCGTTGTTTCCTCCGACTTCCTGGGCGATACCCACACCTCCATCTTCGACGCCGGCGCCGGCATCGCTCTGACCGACACCTTCGTGAAGGTCGTGTCCTGGTACGACAACGAGATCGGCTACTCCAACAAGGTTCTGGACCTGATCACCTATATGTCCAGCGTCGATCACAAGTAATTTACACAGTGAAAGCCGCCTGTTTCTGAGAAACAGGCGGCTTACGCTGTCGAAAAAGTGCTGTCTGCGCAACTTTTCTACCCATACAATGCAGAGCTGAGCAGACTTTTTCACCACAAAAACAAGAGTGCGGCACTCAGATCTCTCTGAGCGCCGCACTGCTATTTTAAAATCAGAATTTATTCCGTCGGCATCAGGCTGGCGACAGTTGCTTTCAGCTTTGCCTGAACCTGCTCGGCCACCATAGCCTGCGTGATATAGTTGCCGTCTTCGTCATAGGCCTCGCTGTCTGGGATCTTCTCCAGGCGGCAGGCGCAGACCTTGTACTCCGGAATACGGGCAAACTTGTCCAATGCCGGATTGGTCAGCCAGTTGGCATCGCCGTCCGGGAAGTGGAAGGGCATCCAGACCTCGCCGGGGCTGGTCTTTTCAGACACTCTGGCCTCAGAGGTGATCTCACCGCGGCGGGATTTGACGCGGATGCGCTCTCCGTCCACAATACCCAGCGCCTTGGCATCCTCGGAGTTCACTTCGATGAAGGAGTGGCCGGAGATCTCCATCAGGCCGGGGGTGCGGCCGGTCATGGCGCGGGTGGTGTAGTGGTACAGAATGCGGCCGGTGGTCAGCATGGTGGGGTATTCCTTGTCGGGCAGCTCCGCTGCGGGCACATAGACCGTGGGATAGAACCAGCCCAGACCGCGGCTGAACTTACCGACGTGCATAATGGGCGTGCCGGGGTGATCCTTAGTGGGGCAGGGCCACTGGAGGTACTGGCCGTCGGTGTGGTCAAGCCGCTCATGACTCATGCCGTGGAAGGACGGGGTCAGTTCCGCCATCTCGTCGAAGATCTCGGCGGCAGTCAGCGTGGGTTGATCATAGCCCATGCGCCGCATCAGGTCACAGATGATGTCAGTATCCAGCCGCATATTGCCGGGCACCTCAATGGCCTTGCGCACACGCTGGACGCGGCGCTCGGTGTTGGAGAAGGTGCCCTCCTTCTCCGCATAGGAGCGTCCGGGCAGAATGACGTCGGCCAGCTGGGCAGTCTCCGTCATGAAGAGCTCCTGCACCACGAAGAAGTCCAGGCTGTTCAACGCCTTGAGGATGTGGTGGGTATCGGGATCGGTGACGACCGGATCCTCGCCGTAGATATACAGGCCCTTGATCTCGCCCCGGATGGCGGCGGGGAACACATCAGTGGCGTGGACGCCGATCTCGCCGGGCAGCTTCACGCCCCAAGCCTTTTCAAACTTCTCCCGGATGACGGGATCGGTGACATTCTGATAGCCGGGGAACTGGTTGGGCTGTGCGCCCATATCGCAGGCGCCCTGCACGTTGTTCTGGCCGCGCAGCGGGTTGACGCCGCAGCCCTCCCGGCCCAGCTTGCCCACCATCAGCGCCATATTGGACATGGACATGACGCCCTCGGTGCCGGTGGAGTGCTCGGTGACGCCGAGGCAGTAGATGATGGGAGCCTTCTTGGCCTTGGCATAGATGCGGGCGGCCTGACGCAGGTCGTCCGGGTCAATGTGGCAGATCTCAGCCACCTTCTCCGGGGTATAGTCGGCCACGATCTTCTTGAGTTCCTCAAAGCCCTCTGTGCGCTCGGCAATGAACTTCTCGTCGATCAGCCCCTCCTCAATGAACACATGGCACATACCGTTGGCAAAGGCAATATTGGTGCCGGGACGGAGCTTCAGATGCACATCCGCCTGAGCGGCCAGATCAATGTCACGGGGATCCACCACAATGAGCTTGCAGCCGTTGCGGACGGCCTCGCGGATCTGCATACCCACAACGGGATGCGCTTCCTCCGGGTTGGAGCCCACCAGCATAATGGCGTCTACATCGTGGGTGATGTCATAGATAGGATTGGTCATAGCGCCGGAACCGAGGGTCTTGGCCAGACCGGCCACGGAGGCGGAGTGGCAGACGCGGGCGCAGTTGTCGGTGTTGTTGGTGCCGAAGCAGGTGCGCACCATCTTCTGCACCATATAAATATCTTCGTTGGGAGAACGGGAGCAGGCGAAGCCGGCCAGAGAGTCGGGACCGTACTCCTTTTTCAGCTGCATGAATTTGCTGGCCACCAGATCCAGCGCCTCATCCCAGCCGGCCTTGCGGAACTTTCCGGTGGCCTTGTCCTTGATGAGGGGATCGGTGATGCGGTCGCCGGACATGACAAACTTATAGGAGCCGAAGCGGCCCTTGACGCACAGGCGGCCGTGGTTGCTGGGGCCGTCTGCGCCTTCAACGCCGACGATCTTATTACCCTTGACCAGCAGGTCATACTGGCAGCCCACCGCACAGTGGGGGCAGGTCGTGCGCACCCGGCGCACCTCCCAGCTGCGGTAATTTCTGGCCTCTTTCTTATAGAGAGCACCGGTGGGACAGGCCTCAGCGCAGTTGCCGCAGGACTCGCACGCTGTGCTCTCCCAGTCCGGGCCAAAGGGGGCGTTGATCACATTGAACATACCGGTCTTGCCCACCTTGATGGCATTGCGGCCGCTGACCTTGGCGCAGGTGTTCACACAGCGGTGGCAGTGGATGCACAGCGTAGGACGGTAGCCCAGAAACGGGTTGCTGTTTTTCTCCTCGCTCTCAATCTTGTAGCGGCTGCCGTCAAAGGTGGAATGGGCCACTCCGTAGTCGTTGCACACCTTCTGCAACTCGCACACACCGTTGGAGGCGCAGGAGAAGCAGTCCTGATGGTGGTTGGACAGCAGCAGATTCAGCGCCATCTTCCGGGACGCAATGACCCGGTCGCTCTGAGTGTGGATGACCATACCCTCCTCGACGATGGTGTTGCAGGCGGTGGGCAGCTTTTCCATGCCCTCCACCTCCACCACGCAGACCCGGCAGGAGGCCACATGACTGACGTGCTTCAGATAACACAGGGTGGGGATCTCAATATCGTTGTGGCGGGCGGCGGCGAGGATCGTGTAATCGTCCGGCACCTGCAGCGCCTTACCGTCCATAATAATGTTCTTCATCAATCACAGCCTCCTTCCAGCACTCCGCAGCCAAAGTGATCACAGCGCAGGCAGCGGCCCGCCTCCTGCATGGCCTCCTCCAGCGTGAAGGGGTTCTCGACGTGCTCAAAGTCGTGCTTGCGGATATAGGCGGGGCGTTCGGTGATATTGGCCCGGCCGGTCTGGGTGCGGTTATTCTCCCGGGGGGCCGGAGCCTCCGCTTCACAGGGCAGCTTGTGGTCATATCCCAGGTAGGCGTCAATGTTGCGGGCGGCCACCTAGCCGGCGGCAATCGCACGAATGGCAGTGGAGGGAGCGGTCTGGCAGTCGCCGCCCACGAACACGCCGGGCAGCTCCGCCACGGCAGTGTCCAGCCCGGCTTTGAACACGCCCCGGTTGGCGGGCATACCGAAGTCCTCAAAGGGCTTGCTGACAATGTCCTGACCCACGGCAATAAGGACGACGTCGCAGGGCACGGAAAAGGCGCTCTTGTTGGCGTCCAGGGGGCTGGGACGGCCGGCCTTGTCATAGGGGCCGATCATCTGGGGCTGCACCACCAGCGCGGTGCAGTTACCGTCGGCATCCTTCTCGATGGCTTTGGGAGCCTGGAGCGTCATGAGCTCAATGCCCTCCATAACGGCGGACTCGATCTCACTGACCAGCGCCGTCATGTCATCCTGACGGCGGCGATAGACAATGCGCACATCCGCTGCGCCGCAGCGCATGGCACTCCGCGCCGCATCCATGGCCACGTTGCCGCCGCCGATGACCACAACGGTCTTTCCGGTGTAATCGGGCACATTGCCGTTGCCGATCCGATCCAGCATATCCACGGCGGATTCCACATTTTTGGCGTCGATGCCATCCAGGCGCAGCTTCTTGCCCACCTGGGCACCAATGGCCACAAACATGGCGTCGTACTCGTCGCGGATGGCCTGGATCTGCTCGGGGGTATCGATCAGGGTGGAATACTTCACCTCGATATCGCCGGCGGACAGGATGGCGCGAATATCCTCGTCCAGCCGGTCCTTGGGGAAGCGGTAGTTGGGGATGCCGTAGCGCAGCATACCGCCCAGTTTGGCCTGACGCTCAAAGATGACCGCCTTGTGACCCATCTGGGCAAGGAAGTAGGCGCAGGTCAGACCGGCGGGGCCGCCGCCAATGACGGCGATCTTCTTGCCGGTCTTTTCGTCCGGAGCGGGCACGGCGACCTGATCGGCGGCGATCTGATCCACGGCATACTTTTTCAGGCCGCGGATGTTCACCGCATCATCCAGCAGACGGCGGCGGCAGCGGTTCTCGCAGGGATGCTCGCAGATCATGGCGCAGGCCGTGGGCAGCGGGTTGTCCTTGCGGATCAGGTTGATGGCACCGGCGTAATCCTGCTCGCCCACCAGCGCAATGTAGCCCGGAATATCCACATGAGCGGGGCACAGGTGGATGCAGGGTACCTTCTGCCCCACATCGGCGGGACACAGCTTCTGCTGAATGTGGCTCTGGTACTCCAGCTTAAAGCTGCTCAGTCCGCGCAGCACCTCGGTAGCAGACTGGTAGCCAATGGCACAGTCCGCACTGTC
>USIZ01000108.1 GCA_900554855.1 uncultured Eubacteriales bacterium
CCTCACCCGGGTGGGCCTGTGCGCCAACGACTATATCGACCGCGAGGTGGACGCCTCCCTCTCCGGCGGCGAGGTCAAACGCATAGAGATCGCCACCATCCTGGCCCGGTCCGCGGGGCTGATGATCTTTGACGAGCCGGAGGCCGGCATCGACCTGTGGTCCTTCGCCCGGCTGACGGAGACCTTCGAGCAGATCCACAGTCAGGGCAGCGCCACCATGATCATCATTTCCCATCAGGAACGGATCATTCGATTGGCCGACGAGGTCGTGCTGATCTCCGGCGGCCGGGTCACTGGCCACGGTCCGGCATCCGAACTGCTGAAGCAGATCGAGAGCGGCGGCTGCGCCGACTGTCTGTAAAGGAGGGGTGTTTTTATGAGCGAGCATTACAGCGAAACCGTTGCAGCCATGCTGGAGAAGATCTCCGGCCTGAAGAGCACCCCGGACGGGGCCTATAACTTCCGGCTGGACGGCAAGGGCGAGGAGCGCAAGTCTTCCGATCATATCAAGATCACGGCAAAGACAGACAAGCCGGGCATCGACATCCGCATCGCCGACGGCACCGTTAATGAGAAGGCGTTTATTCCCGTGGTGCTGACCAAGAGCGGTCTGGAGGATCTGGTCTACAACGACTTTTTCATCGGTGAGAACTGCGACGTCACCATCATTGCGGGCTGCGGCATCCACAACTGCGGCTGCGAGGACTCAAAGCACAATGGCATCCACACCTTCTATGTGGGCAAAAATTCCAAGGTGTCCTATGTGGAGGTACACTATGGCGCGGGCAACGGCACCGGCGGGCGTATTCTGAACCCTCAGACCATCGTCTATCTGCAAGAGGGCGCCACTGTGGTCATGGACACCAGCCAGATCGGCGGTGTGGACTCCACCAAGCGCTACACCAAGGTCGTAGCCGAAGGGGATAACAGCGAGGTCATGCTGACCGAGAAGCTGATGACCCACGGCGACCAGACGGCCAACTCCGATGTGGATATTATCCTCAACGGCCATGACACCAAGGCCCGGGTCATCTCCCGCAGTGTGGCAAAAGAAAACTCCCGGCAGGTGTTCCATCCCAATGTGGAGGGCAACAACCTCTGCTTCGGCCATGTCCAGTGCGACTCCATCATCATGGGCAATGGCCGGGTTCAGTCCATCCCCGCCATCACCGCCAACCATGTGGACGCCAGTCTGATCCATGAGGCGGCCATCGGCAAGATCGCCGGCGACCAGATCCTGAAACTGGAGACGCTGGGCTTTACCGCCGAGGAGGCGGAAGAGCGCATCCTGCAAGGCTTCCTGAAATAAAATTTTGACGATCTGAATTCTGCTCTGCCTTTTGGCGGAGCAGAATTTTTATGCTATAATGAAAGCGTACAGATAAGGAAGTGAGCGCTATGGCAAACAAAATCGATCTTCACACACACACAACCGCATCTGACGGCACGCTGACGCCGACGGAGCTTGTGGCGCACGCCCGGGAACTGGGCCTGAGCACGGTGGCCATCACCGATCACGACACGATGAACGGTGTGGCAGAGGCGCAGACGGCGGGAGAGAGACTGGGGGTGGAGGTGATCCCCGGCATGGAGATCTCCGCCGATTACCGGGGGGAGGACACCCATGTGCTGGGCTATGGCATGGGCATAAATGCCCCGGCGCTGCGGGAGGTGTTGGACTGGGTGATCGAGGACCGCCGCCGCCGCAATGAGAGGATCGCGGAGCGGATGCGCCGCGACGGCATTGACGTCTCACTGGAAGAACTGGAAGCCCAGAACCCCGGCGCAACCATTGGACGCCCCCATTTTGCACGGGTGTTGGTGGCGCAGGGGATTGCGGGCTCGGTTTCGGATGCCTTTTCCAGATTTCTGTCAACCGGAAAGCAATATTACTTGCCGCGTACTTATATCCCAATGAAAGACGCCGTAAAAGTGATCCGAAGCTGCGGCGGCACGGCGGTTTTGGCCCATCCGCTCCAGTATGGCTATTCGGAAGATGAACTGCATACCCTTGTCCGATCTGCTGCCGAAGCAGGGATGAGTGGCATGGAAATTTACTATACAGGCTATACGGCAGAGCAGATCACCCGGCTTTCCGCGCTGGCGGCGGAATTTGACTTGTTTGCCACCGGCGGCAGTGATTTTCACGGCGCCAATAAGCCGGATATCGAGTTGGGCCGTGGTCATCGCGCTCTTGTGGTGCCCTCAAAGTGCCTGTCTGACCTGAAAGCCCATATGCTGGAGGAACATGTATGATCCGAGTGGTGCCCGATTTTTACCCTGAGTTTGCCTGTATTGCATCCAGATGTGGCCACAGCTGCTGTGTGGGCTGGGAAGTGGATGTGGATGAGGATTCGCTGGAGCGTTATTCCGGTATTCCCGGTGCGCTGGGGGCTAAGCTGCGCCGGGAGATTGACATGACGTCCAGCCCTCACTTCCGGCTGGACGGCCGGGAGCGCTGTCCCTTCCTGACGGAGGAAAATCTCTGCCAACTGATTTTGGAACTGGGGGAGGACAGCCTGTGCCAGATCTGTACGGATCATCCCCGGTTTTGCAGTTGGTTTCCGGACCGTGTGGAGGAGGGGCTGGGGCTTTGCTGCGAGGAGGCGGGGCGGCTCCTGCTTGACCGCGCAGAGCCGCTGGGTTTTTTGAGCCTGCCCTTTGACGGGGAAGACGAGGAGCCGGGTGAGGATTATCGGGCGTTGCTGGAACTGCGCACGCAGTTGATCTCCCTGTTGCAGGATCGGACCAAGACCTTGAAAACACGAGTGTGTGAAGCATTTTCCCTGTGCGGAGAAAACCTGCCGCAGCGCAGCCTGAGAGAGGATATCGACTTCCTTTTGACACTGGAGATTTTGGAGCCGGAGTGGCGCGCAGCGCTGGAACGGCTTCGGGAGGATCCGCAGGAGCGCTGGGATGCGGACATGGAGCGCGACGGCGAGCACATCATGGCCTATCTTCTCTTCCGCTACTTCCTGTCGTGGGGGCTGGAACGCTGGGACGAGGGCTTTGCCCTTCATTTCGGCGCATTTACGCTGCATCTGCTGGGGGCACTGCGGGGAATGACACTGCGGGAAAAGGGCGCGCTCACCCTGGCTGACCGGGTGGAATGGCTGCGGCGCTGGTCGGCGGAGTTGGAGTACTCCGAGGACAATCTGGAAGCGCTGGCCGAATATTTGTAAAGTTAAAAGAGTATAAGGCGTAAAGGGCCGGGCGTGCATCGTGCGCCCGGCTCCTTTTGGCAATCTGTAAAAAAATTATAGGTTAGGTTGGGCTAATCTAACTAATTCTAACTAAAATAGCGGCAGCCTCTTGACAAAACGGGTTAGCTATAATAAACTACCGGGTGAGCTGGTTAGAGTG
The DNA here is from genome assembly GCA_900554855.1 of uncultured Eubacteriales bacterium. Classification (GTDB taxonomy): domain Bacteria; phylum Bacillota; class Clostridia; order Oscillospirales; family Oscillospiraceae; genus UMGS1766. The sequence continues at coordinate 3,364 of USIZ01000108.1, forward strand.
TTCTAATCTTTTCTTTGCCGGTTCAGTTAACGTCATATAACTGAACTGAGATAGATAAACAGTTAAGGAAGGGTACACTTATGATGCCATTGACACTGGCCACTGTGGGCGAAGAGAATATCATCAAGAGAATCGGCGGTCTGCCGGAGGTGCGCCAGCATCTGGAGAACCTCGGGTTTGTGGTGGGCGGCACCGTGACCGTTATCACCACGCTGGGCGGAAACGTGATCGTGAATGTCAAGGAAGCCAGAATTGCCATCAGCAAGGAAATGGCTCAGAAGATCATGATCTGAGATAGTAAGAAGCGAAGCAAGGAGGCAATACTATGAAAACACTGCGCGATGCGAAAGTGGGCCAGACCGTCAAGGTCGCAAAGCTCACCGGCGAGGGCGCTGTCAAGCGCCGCATTATGGACATGGGCATTACCAAGGGCGTGGAGATCTATGTCCGCAAGGTTGCCCCGCTGGGGGATCCTGTGGAGATCACCGTCCGCGGCTATGAGCTGAGCCTGCGCAAGGCTGATGCCGAGATGATCGTGACCGAGCTCTGAGTGGAGCCGGTCTGACCGCCGTTCCTCACGCTTGAGGGGGAACGGCAAATGTTAAATCCTTGGTTAGTGCCCGCTTACGAGCCTGGCCGTGAAAGAGAGGAAGCAAGTATGAAGTTGACCATTGCCCTCGCGGGCAACCCCAACGCCGGTAAGACGACGCTGTTCAATGCGCTGACCGGTGCAAACCAGTTCGTCGGCAACTGGCCCGGCGTTACTGTGGAAAAGAAAGAGGGCAAGCTGAAGAAGCACCCCGAAGTTACCATCACCGACCTGCCGGGTATTTACTCCCTGTCTCCCTACACGCTGGAGGAAGTGGTGGCCCGGAACTATCTGATCGGTGAGCGCCCCAACGCCATTCTGAACATCATCGACGGTACCAACCTGGAGCGCAACCTGTATCTGACCACCCAGCTGGTGGAGCTGGGCATCCCTGTGGTCGTGGCCATCAACATGATGGACGTGGTCAAGAAGAATGGCGACAAGATCAACATTGACGAGCTGGCCCGTGAGCTGGGCTGCAAAGTGGTCGAGATCTCCGCTCTGAAGGGAACCGGCGTTATGGAAGCCGCCGAGGTTGCTGTGGATGCCGCCCAGCACGGCAAGACCATTCCGCAGCACACCTTCTCCGGCCCCGTGGAGCACGCGCTGGCCCACATCGAGGAGGAGCTGCTGCACGATCAGCCCGAGGAGCAGCAGCGCTGGTTCGCGCTGAAGATCTTCGAGCGTGACCAGAAGATCCTGGAGCAGCTCAATCTGGAGCCCGCCAAGCTGTCTCATGTTGAGGCCGACATTCAGGCCGCTGAGAAGGAGCTGGACGATGACGCCGAGAGCATTATCACCAACGAGCGCTATGTCTACATCGGCTCCATCATCCACGGCTGCCTGAAGAAGAAGTCTGCCGGCAAGCTGACCACCTCCGATAAGATCGATAAGGTCGTTACCAACCGCTGGCTGGCTCTTCCCATCTTTGCGGCCATCATGTTCATTGTCTACTATGTGTCCGTCACCACCGTGGGCGGCTGGGCCACCGGCTGGGTGAACGACGGCGTGTTTGGCGACGGCTGGCACCTGCTTGGGATCGGCTCCTCCGCTTATAACGATGCTAACGACGAATATACCGACGCCTCCAACATTGTCAATGGCTATATTGAAGATCAGGGCCTCGATGATGTGGCCGATGCCATCGACAGCGAGAGCGACGAGTTTGACGCCGATGCCGCCGCAGCTGCGCTGACCGCCATGGCTGCTGACGTCAAGTCTGACTATGAGTTTACTTACGAACTGCAGGATGAGGAGAACCTCTCCGTCTCCGACGAGACTGCCACCGGCGCTGACGTGCTGGAGTCCATCGACGTGATGCTGGCCGACGGCTGCGAGGCTCCGGATCCCGCTGATTATGGCGTGTATGTTCCCAGTATCCCTGCGCTGATCGAGAGCGGCCTGAGCGCAGTCAACTGCGCGGACTGGTTGAGCGGCCTGATCCTCGACGGTATTGTCGCCGGTGTGGGCGCCGTCCTCGGCTTCGTCCCTCAGATGCTGGTTCTGTTCATCTTCCTGGCCTTCCTGGAGGCCTGCGGCTATATGGCCCGTATCGCCTTCATCCTGG
>USIZ01000109.1 GCA_900554855.1 uncultured Eubacteriales bacterium
CACTTGGTCGGGATGATCAACGAGATTTTGCGCGATATAGGTCAGAAGTTCTTTCATAACGTGTCGAGCCTCGATTTCTTACAGAACGCCGGCTTTTTTCAGCAGACCCTTCACGGTCTCGGTGGGCTGGGCACCAGTCTTGATCCAAGCCTGAGCGCGCTCGGCGTCGACCTTGATCTCGGCGGGCTCGGTCAGGGGATTGTAAGTGCCGATCTCCTCGATGAAGCGGCCGTCACGGGGATAACGAGAATCCGCCACAACGATACGATAGAAAGGAGCCTTCTTGGCGCCCATGCGGCGCAGTCTGATTTTAACCATGTATCATTCACCTCCAACAGATTGTTGACATTGTATTTGAAAAGCGCTTTGGGCGCGTCTCAACGTTTTTTCTTGCGCTTCTTATTGGGCTTGGTGCGTCCCTTGGAGTGGCCGCCGCCCATGCCTCCGCCGCCGAAGCAGCCCATGCCGGGCATTCCGCCGCCCATCATGCCCTTCAGGGCCTTGGGCATCTTGCCGCCGGAGATGGAACGGGTCAGGTTCTGCATCATATCGAACTGCTTCAGCACCTGATTGACCTGCTGCACAGTGGTGCCGCTGCCGGCGGCGATACGCTTGCGGCGGCTGGCGTTCAGAAGAGAGGGATCATCCCGCTCCGCAGGGGTCATGGACTGGATGATCGCCTCGGTGCGGGTGAGGATGTTTTCGTCAATATCCTCCTCGTTTACTTTGCCCTTCATCCCAGGCAGCATACCCATGATATCGGATAGAGAACCCATTTTGCGCAGCTGCTTCAACTGCTCGTAGTAATCAGCCAGCGTAAAGCGGTTCTTTTTCAGCTTTTCCTGGAGTTTTGCGGCCTGCTCTTCATCAAAGTTGGCCTCGGCTTTCTCGATCAGAGAGAGCATATCGCCCATGCCGAGGATCCGGCTGGCCATTCGGTCGGGGTGGAATACCTCGATCTGATCCAACTTTTCACCGATACCGGCAAACTTGATGGGCTTTCCGGTGGTCGCACGAATGGAAAGCGCGGCGCCGCCGCGGGCATCGCCGTCCAGCTTGGTCAGCATAACGCCGGTCAGATCCAGCGCGTCATTAAAGGCGACTGCCGCGTTGACGGCATCCTGACCGATCATGGCGTCCACGACCAGCATGATCTCGTTGGGCTGAACCGCTGCCTTGATGCGCTTCAGCTCATTCATCAGCTCCTCGTCAACATGAAGACGACCGGCGGTGTCCAGAAACACCATGTCATTGCCGTGCTTGCGGGCGTGGTCGACAGCGGCGGTGGCGATCTCTACCGGGTCGATCTGCCCCATCTGGAACACCGGTACGCCGACCTGTTCACCGACTACTTCCAACTGCTTGATGGCAGCGGGACGGTAGACGTCGCAGGCGACCAGCAGGGGGCGTCGGCCGGAACGTTTGAAGTGACCCGCAAGCTTGGCTGCGTTCGTCGTTTTACCGGCGCCCTGAAGACCGACCATCATAATAACGGTGGGTCCTTTGGGCGAGGTGTTGATGCCTTCGGCCTTGCCGCCCATCAGCTCAGTCAGTTCTTCGTTGACGATCTTGATGACCATCTGAGCAGGGGAGAGCGATTTCAGCACATCGGTGCCGACCGCACGCTCTGTGACCCGGTTGACAAAGTCTTTGACCACCTTGAAGCTGACGTCGGCTTCAAGCAGAGCCAACTTGACTTCTCGCATGGCCTCGCGGACATCGGACTCCGTCAGACGGCCTTTACCGCGCAGACGGTTGAATGCATTGGTGAGTTTTTCAGTCAATCCCTCAAAAGCCATGGGTTACTCCTTCAGCATTTCCGCGTACTTGCCGATCTTCTGGGCCAGTTCCATCAGATCTGTGCTCTGGTAACGCTCTGCGTTGATCGTCTGGATCTGTGCAGCGGCATTTTCAATTTCTGCACTGATCTTCTGCATTTCGAGGAAGCGGGCCACAATGCCGGTCTTTTCCTCCATCTCATTGAGGATGGCCTCAGAGCGGACCAGAACATCGCGCACACCCTGACGGGTGATCCCGGCGTTTTCTGCAATCTCCGCCAGAGACAGATCCTCGTTATAATAGAGGTCGAAAAATTCCTTTTGCCGATCCGTCAGGAGATCCCCATAAAAGTCGAACAGCATTGTCATATGGAATGCTTTATCTTTCATGTGGTTCCCTCCAATTCGGTTTGGTAAAGCAGGCAAGCTTTACAACAGGTAGGATTGTACTATATTTCTCCCACGGTGTCAAGCATTTTCCCTTGTATATTTTCTATAAATCGAGAAAGAGTAGAAACGAGCTGGAATAGAAGGACAGAAATTGAAAATTAGGGGTGCCAAGCAAGGGAAAATCATGTATAATAGATTGATATAACATATAATAAAGCGCGTATGCCGCTGTCTGCGGCTGCGGCAATCGGAGGCGGATCCATTGACCACAGAGCGTATTGAACTCATGCCGGGCGTCTGGCTGACGGCAGTTCGCACCGATAAATTTAAGAGTAGCTATTGGGCGCTGCGCCTGATGGCACCGCTTCAGCGGGAGACAGCGTCGCTCAATGCACTGCTGCCCTATGTGCTGCGCCGGGGCACGGCACGCTTTCCCGACCTTACCAGCCTCTCTGCCGAACTGGATGAACTGTACGGCGGTATCATTGAGCCTGTCGTCAGCAAGCAGGGAGACGTGCAGGCCATCGGCTTTGCGGCGTCTTTTTTGGACGATGCCTGTGTTCCGGAGTCGGTTCCGCTGATGGAACGTGCTGCAACGCTGCTGGGCGAACTCCTGCTCCATCCTGCGACAAAAAATGGCCGCCTGCGGCAGGAATACGTGCGCAGTGAGCAGGAAAACCTGATTCGCATGATCGAAAGCCGTCGCAATAACAAGCGCGAGTACACTCGTCGGCGGCTGGTGGAGGAGATGTTCTCCGGCGAGAGCTATGCGCTGGATCGACTGGGAGATGCGGCAGAGCTGAGAAAAATCACAGCGCTGAAGCTGTTCGGCCAATACCAGACGATGCTGGAGAAGGCTCCTATCGAGCTTTACTACTGCGGCTCCGTGCCTGCCAAACGGGTGGAACTGGCCTGGAGAGAGGCGCTGATGGGCCTGCCCCGTAGCAATGAACGCTACCTGATAGAGACAAGTGCGTGCCGGGGCGTCCCCTCTGAGGTGCGCTGCGTCACCGAGCGGATGGAAGTGACGCAGGGTAAAATGGAACTGGGCTTCCGTACCGGTGTGAGCGTTTCTGACCCCATGTTTCCCGCCCTGCTGGTGGCCAACGCCATGTTCGGCGGCACGACCCACTCCCGTCTTTTCCTCCATGTACGGGAAAAACGGTCACTGTGCTACTATGCCGTTTCCTCACTGGCGAAGCAGAAGGGGGTGCTGATCGTCTCCTGCGGGGTAGATCCTGCAAATTTTGAGACTGCGCAGACAGAGATCCTGCACCAGTTGGACGAGCTTCAGCAGGGGGAGTTTACCCCGGAGGAGTTTGTGGCGGCGCAGAAAAGCGTGCTGAACGATTTGCGCTCCTCCCTGGACGAGCAGAGCTCCCTCTGCACCCAGTGGATGCTCCAGCGCGCAGCGGGAGAGCCCTTTGAACCGGAGACACTCATTGCGAGAGTGAGTGAGGTGACTGAGGGCATGACTGCTGCTGCGGCCATGGAAATCAAACTGGACACGGTGTATCGTCTGACCGGCTCCAGGGAAGAGGAGGCAGGCATCGTATGAAAGAACTGGAGTTTCCCCGTATTGGCGAGCGCTGTTATTACGACACCTTGCCCAACGGTCTGCCGGTCTATGTGCTGCCCAAACCCGGCTTTTCCAAAAGCTTTGCCTTTTTTGCCGTGCATTACGGCGGCAATGATACGCATTTTCGCGTAGGCGAGCGTTGGCATCAGACACCGGCGGGGGTGGCACACTATCTGGAACACAAGATGTTCGACATGCCGGAGGGCAATGCCCTTCAAGTCATGTCCGAACGCGGTGCATCGGTAAACGCGTTTACCGGTGCGGATATGACCGGCTACTATTTTTCCTGCACTGATCTTGTCTATGAAAATCTGCGCGATCTTTTGCGCTTTGTTACAACGCCCTATTTCACCGAGGAGAGTGTGGCCAAAGAGCAGGGGATCATCGGCCAGGAGATCCGCATGATTGAGGATGATCCCGATTGGCAGATCTACCACCATCTGATGCAGGCGCTGTATACCGGTCATCCGATCCGCAATGGCGTGGCAGGATCGGTGGAATCGATTGCCGCCATCACGCCGGAAATTCTGGAGAGCTGTCACAAGACGTTCTATCAGGCTTCTAACATGGTGCTCTGCGTGGCGGGCAGTGTGGATCCCCGTGAGGTGTTCCGCGTTGCGGCTGCCATTGTCCCGGCAGACGAGAAAAGAACGATCTGGCGTGACCACGGTGAACCGGAGGCCATGGAGTCCGCAGAGCAGGAGACTATAATGGAGATGGAGGTCTCCGCCCCCAACTTCCTGCTGGGTTTCAAGACGGAACCGGACAGTTCTCTGCGCAGTAAGCTGGTTGGTGAGCTGGCGGCAGAGCTGTTGGCAGGTGAGTCCAGTCCGCTGTACGCAAAACTTTATCAGGCCGGACTCATTAATAAGACCTTCGGACTGGACTTCGAGTCCAATAGCGAGACTGCGCATTTTGTGTTTGGCGGCGAGAGTTCTAATCCCGCTGCGGTGACAGAGGCGATCTTGAACGAAGGCGTACGCATTGCATGGAACGGTCTGGATGAGGCCGCATTCCGACGTGCCCGCCGGGCGGAGTACGGCGCCCGGGTGCGGGCACTCAATTCCTTTGATCATCTATGTATTCAGATCGCCAAGGGTCATTTTGCGGGCTATCAATACCTTGATTTTGCCGCGCTCTATGATCAGATCACCCGGCAGGAAGTGGAGGAACTGCTGCGCGAATCCATCACCGGAACCCGAAGTGCTCTATCCATCGTCAATCCCAAAGGAGTGTAATCACCAGCTATGAATCCCATTACCTTTCCGGGCCTTGGTCTGGAATTTCATATCAATCGAGTTGCTTTTTCTGTTTTTGGAAAGCCGATCTACTGGTATGGCATCATCATCGCCGTTGGCTTTGTGCTCGCGGTGACCTACTGCTATTACAATGCCGCCCGCTATGGCATTCAGAAGGATCGGGTCATTGATCTGGTGCTGTTTGCGGCGCCGGGCGGCATCATTGGAGCGCGCATTTATTATGTGCTCTTCTATCAGGAGCTTTACCGCAATGCGGACGGATGCTTCAACTGGAAGGAGGCTATTGCCATCTGGGACGGCGGATTGGCGATCTACGGTGGTGTGATCGCCGCCGTGCTGATCCTGCTGATTTTCTGCAAAGTGCATAAGATCAAGTTTGCGGCGTTCGCGGATCTGGGATCCTACGGCCTGTTCATCGGCCAGTCTATCGGCCGCTGGGGCAACTTCTTCAATCAGGAGGCCTTTGCCGCCGTGACGGCTCTCCCCTCGCGAATGGGGCT
>USIZ01000110.1 GCA_900554855.1 uncultured Eubacteriales bacterium
TGTGACGGGAGTTCAGACGTGTGCTCTTCCGATCTTGACCGGTAAGGGCATCCCCTTCGGCGGTTCTCTTGCCCGTACCGAGGCCACCGGCTACGGCCTGTGCTACTTCACCAAGGAGATGCTGGCAGACGCCGGCAAGAGCTTTGAGGGCCAGCGCGTGGTCATCTCCGGTTCCGGCAATGTGGCCATCTACGCCAACCAGAAGGCCACCCAGCTGGGCGCCAAGGTCATCGCCATGAGCGACTCCAACGGCTATATCGTCGATGAGAACGGCATTGATTACAAGGTCATCCAGGAGATCAAGGAGCAGAAGCGCGACCGCATCAAGACCTATCTGAACTATGTGCCCACCGCCAAGTATGTCGAGGGCTGCTCCGGCATCTGGACCGTTCCCTGCGACATCGCCTTGCCCTGCGCCACTCAGAACGAGATCGACGAGGACAGCGCCAAGGCCCTGATCGCCAACGGCTGCATGGGCGTGTTTGAGGGCGCGAATATGCCCTGCACTCCCGAGGCCATTGCCGCTGTCAAGGGCGCCGGCCTGCTGTACAGCCCCGGTAAGGCTTCCAACGCCGGCGGTGTCGCCACCTCCGGTCTGGAGATGAGCCAGAACGCCGAGCACCTGAGCTGGACCTTTGATGAGGTCGACGCCAAGCTGAAGGGCATCATGGAGACCATTTACGCCGACTGCGCCGCCGCCGCCGAGAAGTTCGGCATGAAGGGCGACATTCAGGCCGGCGCCAACATTGCCGGTTTCCTGAAGGTTGCCGATGCCATGCTGGCTCAGGGCGTCTGCTATTAAGCTTACGCTTTCTTTCAGAAAGGCCGATAGCCTTTCCGAAAGAGGGGATGCATTCAGGGCGGACCTCGATTTGCTTCGCAAATTGAGTCGGCCCGCCCTGAATGAGAAGAGTCCGATCCGAGGTACACGCCCCCGGATCGGACTTTATTTTATTTTCTTTTGCGCTCTGCGGAGCGCAAAACTCGGTGAGACCAGCTCTTTTGCCCGCAGGGCAAAATTCACGGTGCTGACCTTCAATATTCCTGCCGCTTTCAGCGATGCACGGTCTCACAGAGTTCCGCCCACCGCAGTGGGCGGAATAAAATCAGATAAAATAAAACCCGAGGGCGTGTACCTCGGGTTTTATACTGCTCATGGGCACCGGTGCGACTTTTGCGAAGCAATCGAGTGCCGGTGCCCATGCGTCCCCCCTCATTTTGAAAGGCCGTCAGCCTTTCAAAATGAACGCGGAGCGTTACACATAGTTGCGCGGATTGACGTAAGTACCGTCCTCAATCACACTGAAGTGCAGATGAGGACCGGTGGAAATGCCTGTGCTGCCCACAGCGGCAATGGTCTGGCCCTGGGACACCTTGTCGCCGGAGCTGACATAGAGGGCGCTGCAATGCATATAGGCGGTGCTGACGCCATTGCTGTGGTAGATCACGACGTAGTTGCCGCGGGAAGAGCTGTAGCCCGCCTCGGTGACGGTGCCGCTGGCGGCGGCGTAAATGGCCGTGCCGGTGGACGCGCCGATATCGATGCCCTTATGATAGGTAGACGCACCGGCGGTGGGGCTGTTGCGCTTGCCGAATCCGGAGGTCACACGGGTGCTGGCGCAGGGCCACACCATGCTGATCCGGCCGGAGCCGGAGCTGGAACTGCTGCTGTTGCTATTGCTGGAACTGTTGTTATTTTTGTTCGCAGCCTCCTGGGCAGCCTTTTCCGCCGCGACCTGCGCCTCATATTCCTTCTGGGCGGCGGCGATCTGCTCATCCAGCGCATCGGCCTGGGACTTGATCTCGTCCAGCTGGCTCTGGTAAACGTCTGCCTTACTGTTGATCTCGGCAATGGCCGCATCCACGGCGGCCTCATCCGTGCTCAGCTCTGCCTGCTGGCTCTCCAGGTCGGTCTTGGCCTGTACCTGCTCTGCCTGATTGGTCTCCAGATCAGCCTTGGCATCGGCCACGGCCTGACGGGCGGCCTGCAGCTGGTCTACGATCTGATTGTCATAGTGTACCACGTCGGCGATGAAGGAGATGCGATCCAGCAGGTCGGAGAAGCTGGCTGCATCGAACAGGATGCTCCAGTAGCTCACGCTGCCCTGCTCCTCCAGATCCCGGAAGCGGGCGAGGAAGAGCTGATAGTATTCATCCGCCTTCTGCTGGGCGTTCTCCAGCTCCACCTGCTTGTCCGCGATCTGCACATCGTACTCTTCGATCAGCGCCTGAGTGTTGACGATCTGGGCGGAGAGCACGGAGATCTGCTGCTCCAGCACGGCCTTCTCCTCCAGCTTGGAATCTGCTTCATTCTGAAGGCCGCTGAGCTGGTTTTTCAGGGAGGAACCCTGCTCATTCAGCTGGGACGCCTGAGACTTTAAACTGTCCAGCTTATCGGTGCTGGCTGCGAAGGCGGTGGACATCGGACCGAAGGCCAGTGCCAGTGCAGTCAGAACGCCGAGGGACCCGGCCAGCACACGCCGCATGGAAAAGCTCTGTTTCTTGTTCATTTACCGCAGCACCCCTCTCAGGTCATCGCAAGGCTCAGCGCCTGCATGGCGATGGGCACCAGCAGAAGCAGGGCCATCGCACCGGCGACGACTGCCACCGCAATGCGGCGGCGATCCCAGCCGTATTTGTTGTTTTTCTTTTTATTGCCGCTCATACTGTCCCCTTTACGTCAGACCTGCAGGTACTTGCGGATGGTGAACAAGCTGCCGCAGACGCCGACGATCAGGCCCACACCCGCGAAGCAGGCGCCCACGATGGGGGCCAGATGAATAAAGGGCACGATGCTGACCAGCTGCATCCGGCTGGCGCTCTGAATGGCGTTGATGAGCAGCTCATAGATGCCCCACTGGCAGGCAAAGCCGATGATGGCGCTGGCAAGACCCAACACAATGCCCTCAAACACGAACGGCATGCGGATAAAGCCATTGGTCGCGCCGCACATCTTCATAATGCCGATCTCCTCCTGACGGGACAGGGTGGCCAGCTTGATGGCGTTGGACACGATGAACAGGGAGATGATCAGCAGAATGGCCACCAGGGCAATGCTGACGATCGTCACCACATTGCGCACGGTGATAAAGCCGTTGGCCACGTCCAGCGCGGCGGAAATATCGGCGATGCCCTCCACCTGCCGCACGCTGGCGATGGTATCGGAGAGCTGGCTGATATCGGTCACGCTGATGGAATAGCGATCCCGCAGCACATTGTCGGGCAGGGAGCTGTAAAGGGCGTTGTCTGCGCCGATGTCGGCGAGGTAGGTGTCCTTTGCCTCCTGACGGGAAATAAAGGTGACCGTGGCCACATTGTCAATGGACTCGATCCGGCTCTGAAGTGCCTGCGCCTGCTCCTCGGTGTAATCATCCTGCACATAGGCCAGGAACTCATTTTCCTCCATGAGCTTGCTCAGGTTATATTCAATGTTGACCGCCACCAGAGAAAAGCTGCCAGTGATCAGCAGGCAGGCGGCGATGATGATAATTGCGGCGGCGGACATAAAGCCGTGGCTGAACAGGCCCTTGAAGCCCTCGCTGACGTAGTAGCGGAAATTATTGCTCTTGTGCTTCCGCCGTCTCGGCGTCTGTCTCTTTGTTGTCGTCTCCATAGATGTAAAAACCGTCCTCCTCGTCGCTGGCGACCACACCGTCCTCGATATGGATCACGCGCTTGTTGAAATGATTGACCAGACCCTTTTCATGGGTGACCACCAGCATGGTGGTGCCCAGCGCATTGATGCGCTCCAGCAGGGACATGATCTCCATCGACCGGTCCGGGTCAAGGTTACCGGTCGGCTCGTCGGCAATGATCGTGCTGGGGTTGTTCACCAGCGCCCGGGCAATGGCCACGCGCTGCTGCTCGCCGCCGGACAGCTCATCGGGCATATTGTTCTCCTTGCCCGTCAAGCCCACCAGATCCAGCACATAGGGAATGCGCCGTCTCATCTCGCGCGGGGATGCGCCCACGACACGCATGGCAAAGGCCATGTTCTCGTACACCGTTTTCTTCGGGATCAGGCGAAAATCCTGAAACACGATGCCCAAACTGCGGCGCAGATAGGGCACTTGGCCGGGGCGGATGGTGTTCAGGTTGTAACCGTTCACCATCAGGCTGCCGCCGCTGATGGGCTCCTCCGCGGTCAGCAGGCTGAGGATCGTACTCTTGCCTGCGCCGGAGGGCCCGACCAGAAAGGCAAACTCGCCGTCCTTCAGCTCGAAGGAGAGCCCCTTCAACGCCTGGGTCCCGTTGGGATATGTCTTTCTCACATTGTTGAAACGAATCATATGGATACCTCGTATTTGCGATTTGTCATCAGTTCCAATATACAGGGATAATTATACACGCCAGTGGAAGTTATGTCAATTTAATTTCAATTTTTCACAAAATATGACAAGAAATGAAACTCCTGCTCCGGCAATGTGCCAAAGCCCGTTTTCAGGCCGGAAAATTCCGCCGCTTTCGCAAAAGAACGTGTGGCGCGGCGGGGAATCTGTGGTATACTGGTAGAGAATTCTCTGATTAGACAGGAAGTGTTTCCATGTATTTTGCAGACAGCCATATGCACTCCATCGTCTCCCGGGACAGCGAGTCCCCCCGTGCGGACATGGCCCGGGGCGCCGTGGCCCACGGCGTGAGCGAGATCTGCTTCACCGATCACTTTGACATTCTGGATATCGACGGCAGCTACAATCCCAACTACGACTGGGCTCCCGCCCGTGAGCAGCAGCAGCTGGCGCTGGCGGCCTGCGGCGACAAGGTAAAGATCCATTACGGCATCGAGATCGGCAATGTGCCCACCGACTTTGAGGCCGCCGAGCGGGTGCAGCAGGAGCCGGGACTGGATCAGGTGATCTGCTCCGTCCACAACCTGAGCATTGCCGCCGGACGGCTGGACTTTTACGACTTCACTTATGAGGACGCCGCCACCTGCTACGCCCATCTGGACGACTATTTCCACACCATGTTCCAGAGCGTCCAGTGGGGAAAGTTTGACACCTTCGGCCACATTCCCTACCCCATGCGCTATATGCGCGACCGGGACGGCCAGAGCGTGAGTCTGGACCGCTATCAGGATCAGATCCGCGAGATCCTGAAGATCATCATCGAAAAGGGCCGGGGCATTGAGGTCAACACCAAGAACTGGTCTGCGCGCATCCGTCAGGACTATTTCGCGCTGATGTCCACCTATCAGGAGCTGGGCGGCGAAATCGTCACCGTGGGCAGCGACGCCCACTCCCCGGAATATGTGGGCACCCACATTCTGGAGGTCTATGAAATGCTGCGGGAGATCGGCTTCCGCTATGTGACCGCCTTTGAGGACCGCAAGCCCCATTTTATCTCTCTGGAGGGTTAACGATCATGCGTGAAATTACATATGAATCCATTGTCTCCGCCGTGCGCGACCTGTGCATCGAGGCCAACTGCGCCCTGCCCTGCGACCTGAAGGAGGCCATCGCCAAGGCAGAGCAGACAGATCGGAAGAG
>USIZ01000111.1 GCA_900554855.1 uncultured Eubacteriales bacterium
GCACGCCTGTGTCAAAGGGATGCCGCTCGGCCCTGAACTCGGTGATGTAGTCCGCCCTGTTCAGCAGCTCCTTCGGAGCCTTGCGGCCGGTGAGCACCACCTCGCAGTTTTCCGGCAGCTTGGCGAGGAAATCGACGATCTCCGAGGCGGGCAGAATGTCCGTCTCAATGGCGCCCAGCACCTCGTCGAGGATGAGCACGCTGTTTTTGACCGCCAGCAGGGCGGTGTCATCCAGCAGGCGGCCGGCGTACTCCTCGTACTCCGCCCGCTCCACCACGTCCATGTTCCAGACGAAGTTCAGGTGCTCGGGCAGGGGCAGCAGCAGCACATGGGGCACGCTCTCCATGCTCCGGCGTTCGCCGGAGTCCTCGCTTTTCAAGAACTGGACGATGACCACCCGGCGTCCCCGCCCGGCGGCCCGGAGGGCCAGTCCGAAGGCGGCCGTGGTCTTTCCCTTGCCGTCACCGTAGTAGATCTGAAGCATAACGCACTTCCTTATTTATAGTGAATGCTCAAAAGCCTGCCGTACGTCGCCGGAGAAATAGAGCGTTCCAAGGGCACACACCCGGCCGTCATAGCCCGCAGCCCCCTGGGCGGCGGCGCCGCCCTCCGGAATGGAGGTGCAGCACTCGGCGGCACAGCCCAGCGCCCGGAGCTTTTCCGCCAGCTCCCCGGCGGGCATGGCCCGGGGATTGTCAGCGTTGACGGTAAAGAACCGCTCCGCCAGCGGCGCCAGGATCTCCAGCATACCGTCCACGTCCTTATCCGCCATGACGGACAGCAGGAACACGAACTTCTGATCCGGGAACAGCTCCCGCAGGCTGTCCGCTGTGGCGGCCATGCCCTGGGGGTTGTGGCTGCCGTCCAGCAGGAACACCGGGTGGCGGCCCAGTACCTCGAACCGGCCGGGCCACCGGACGGCGGCAAAGCCGTCCCGAATGTTCTGCTCCGTGATGTGCCAGCCCTTGTGAGCCAGTACACTGAGGGCGGTGACGGCCACAGCGGCATTCTTCGGCTGATAGCTGGCCAGCAGGGGCATGGTCAGATCCTTGAAGGGCCCGAGGTCGAAGGTACGCCCCTCCAGCGTCAGCTCCTTGAGCGCCAGCTGGTCAAAATCCACCGGCCAGAGGGTGGCATGTCTGGCCGCGCAGGCGGCCTCGATCTCCGCGTCCGCCTCAGGCAGGTGGCCATAGCTCACCACGTCTCCGCCCTCCTTGATGATGCCCGCCTTGGTGCGGGCGATGTCGGCCACGGTGGGGCCCAGCACGGCGGTGTGATCCAGCCCGATGGCGGTGAGTACCGCGACCTCCGGACAAGGGATCACATTGGTGGCGTCAAATTCGCCGCCGAGACCCACCTCCAGCACTACGACGTCGCACTCCCGGCGGGCAAAATACTCCAGCGCAATGGCGGTGATGAGCTCGAACTCTGAGGGCAGATCCTCCATCCGGTCGGCAAAGGGGCGGATCTCGTCCACGATCTGCTCCAGCACGATATCCGCTATCTCCTGCCCATCCACCCGGATGCGCTCATTAAAGCGGTTCAGATAGGGTGAGGTATAGAGTCCGGTGCGGTAGCCCGCCTGACGGAGCACGCTCTCAACAAGGGCAGCAGTACTCCCCTTGCCGTTGGTACCGCCGATATGGACAAATTTCAGCCGCCGCTCCGGGTGGCCCAGATGCTCCAGCAAGGCCTGCGTGCGCGCAAGCCCCGGCTTCTGGCCCCGCCACTGGACGGAGTGTATGTATGCCAATGTGGATTCGTAACTCATAGAAGCGTCCTTTCCGTTCACCAGCGGCATAAAAGCCGCCGTTTTCAGCAACATTATACATCAACAGCTCGCGATGCACAAGGCGAACGCAGGCCGCCTCGACGGGCGGGACGGCGCACCCATCTCTGCGTCATCCCGCCCGTGCCGCTCCGGACGGCTCTATTTCACAGCGGCCAGGCCGCTGTACGCCCTCAGTATGGGCATTTCCGCGCAGAAAATGCGGTCATGGCCCGTTTACCCAGCGGCATATTTGTCCACACTTTCCAGTAGAATCCACATAGGAGAAAGGAGGCGCGCAGCATGGCACGAGAGGGAAAACGGCGCGGCCCGGGCACGGAGGTGCAGGTGCTGGATCGGGCACTGAATGAAACGGCCCGCCGACTGCGGCAGGCCTATGGAGCCTTCGATCTGGTCACTGACCCGGATCTGGTGGAGGCATGGATCTTTGAGATCAGCGCCCAGCGGGCGCGGTACAGCTACCTGCTCAAGCAGCGCAAGCGTCTGGAACAGGCATCTGACGAGGCCGCTCAAGGCGGGGCGGCAGCAGAATGAGCAGCACGGACACCCAGCTTTGGTGCGCAGTGGCCGCCGGGTGTATTCTGGCGGCGGTCATCTTCCACCGCTGGCTGGCGGCGCTGTTGAAACTCCTGCTGCGCACGCTGCTGGGCGCCGGCGCGCTGGCGGTGCTGTCCCTCTGCTCCGGCATCACCGGGTTGACGCTGGGGGTGAATCCCCTCAACGCGCTGGTGCTGGGCATACTGGGCGCGCCGGGACTTGCGCTGCTGTGTGCGCTGAATGTACTGACCGGCTGAAGGGCAGACACTCAGGAGAAGAGATCCGGATCCAGGCTGACCTGTCCGGGGCCGGGCAGATTCATGCGGCGCTTGCGGTTGGAGGAGTACTCCAGCTTGGCGGTCATGCGCTCCACATCGTGGTGCTCCAGCGCCACCCGGTAGGCGTGGATGTTCTCCTCCAGCCGGACGATCACCTTGGTGAGGGCGTCGGCGTTCAGAGTCATAAGCTCCCGCCACAGCGGCACATCCAGCGCCGCCACACGGGTGCAGTCGCGGAAGGAACCGCCCTCAAAGCCCTTGCACCGGAACAGCTCCGCGTCGTCGCAGACGGACAGGGCGATGATGTGCATGAGCTGGCTGGTGTAGGCAATGATCTCGTCGTGGCGCTCCGGGGTGGTGGTCACCACGTCTGCCGCGCCGATGTAGTCGGCGATGCGGTGCATCAGATCCTGATGCTCCTGCGTGCTGGTCTCCCGGGGCGTCAGGATGAAGTGGCACCGCTGGAACAGCTCCGGAAAGGAATTTTCAATGCCGGAGAACTCCGTGCCCGCCATGGGGTGGCACCCGATAAAGTCCACCTCCGGCGGCAGCACCTGAGACGCCTTCATGACCGCAGTCTTGATGCCGCACACATCCGTCACCAGACTGCCCGGCTTGAAGGTGTCCTTGTACTCCTTCATGTAAGACACGATCACACTGGGCGAAGTGCACAGGAAGGTCACATCCGCCTCCCCCAGCACGCTGGCCGGATCGGTGGTCGCCCGGTCACACACACCATGTGCAACGGCATAGTCCAGCGTCTCCTGACGGCGCACCACGCCGACGATCTCATAGTCCTCAAAGCCCTTGAGGGCGGCGGCCAGTGAGCCGCCGATCAGGCCGAGGCCCACCACAGCAATGACTTTTTTCATCTCTATCATCATCCTTTTCGGAACAGAATTTACTCTGTTTACTTTAACACTTTCCAGTCTCGAAAGCAAGGTTTTCCCACGAAACGGGCCGGGCGCACCCGCAAAAACTGATTGCCCACCCTCGAAACGCCTCCATCCGGCGCTTTGGGGGCGCTTTTATTCCGAAAAAGGGGAAGCAATCGTGCTTTCCCCTCCATTACCTCCGCCCGCTTGTTTCCTGTTGTGGATCAGAGTGCAAATGCACCGAACCGTAAAAAGTGGACAACGGACAGCAGCGCGGTGAAGATTCGCACAACAACCCAATCAAAAGTGGGTAACGGACATTTCCTACATCCAGACCGGCGAGGGGGTGCTGTATTTGTCCATGATTCGCGACCTCTACGACAACGCCATGGCGGAAAACTTCTTTTCCATCTTGAAATGCGAGTGCATTTACAGGAGAAAACCTCAGACCAGGGCGCAGGCCAGAAAGATGATCGATGAATTTATCTGGTTTTATAACCATGTCCGCCTTCAGACTGCCACAGGTATGCCGCCTTTGCAAAAGCGCACCCTGGCTCACGCTTGACCTTTTCCTGACCCTTTAGTACTGTTCACTAATTTCGGGGCGGTGCGGTCACAGTACCGGGTGGCTTTTTTCGTCTTGGGGATGAACCAGCTTTCTCTGCCCTTGTGAAGCGGTGTGGGCCCCTTTGTACTGCCGAAGTTAATAAGGCTTTTCCAAAACGCATTCTGTTGGAAACGGCTTATTACATTAGAACGGACATGACAGTCAAAAGAATCGCCAGAAATGCAAAGCTGATCCCGGAAAACAGGAGAAGAAAACGCTTTCCGCCATTGGGAACATGGCGCGTATATTCCCGAAACGTAATGAGGCTTGCAAGAGAAGCCACCAGCGTCCCTGCACCGCCCACATTGACGCCAACCAGAAGAGCGCGGGTATCCTGCGTGAAGCGACTGAGCAGAATGGCGGCAGGGACATTGCTGATGATCTGGCAGGTGAGCGCGGAGATCAGCATCGTTCCGTGGGACAAAAGGCGGGCAAACAGCACTCGGACCGATTCCATCCGGGCAAGATTGCCGGAAAAGGTGAAGAAAGCGGCGAAAGTAGCCAGCAGTCCCCAGTCTACGGTCTTCAATGCGTGCCGATCCAGAAACCAGAGCACCAGAACAATGACAGCCAGGCCAAGAACATAGGGTACCAGCCGCAGCACCATGGCAACGGCTAAACAGAACAGTCCGCCATAGACGGCAGCCTGGCGGGAGTCTACTGTGGCCTGCACTTCCGGCACGGAAAGCCGGTCTTTGGGAAATGCCAGGCAGCACAAAAGAATGAGAACGGTAGACAGAATGAAGGGCGGCAACATTGCCGAAAAGAACATCTTTGCGGAAAGATCGTAATAGCTGAAAAGATAAAGATTCTGTGGATTTCCGAAGGGCGTGATCATTCCGCAGAGATTGGCTGCGCAGTTTTGCAGAATGAACAAGAGCGCGGCGTGCTTTTCCTGACCGGTAGAGGAAAGAACAAACCAGCCAAGCGGCAGAAATGTCAGCAAGGCGGTATCATTGGTCAGAAGCATAGACCCAAACATGGTGATGACCACCAGTGCTGTACACGCGCCCCGAACCGTGGAAAAGGTATGTACCATCCGCTGCGAAAGAGCAGAAAAGATCTGCAGGTCTCGCAGAGCACCTACCACCGCCAAAACACTAAACAGGCAGGAAAGCGTTTTAAGGTCGTAATAGCCCAAGTAGTCTCTATCGGGAGGGACAAAGAACACCGTTGCAGCTGCAGCCAGCAGTGAAATGACCAGCATAGCATTAGTACGGCACCAGCATCGAATCTTGCTCATAAAAATCCCTTTCGCGTGAAGAATGCAAAATTTCGCGTGTATATTTCCGTGAAGAAGATAACACATTATTCAGCTGTACAATTTTCTCGGACATAGTTTGCTGTCTCCTCGTATAATGTATTTACGGTTTAGATGTGGTGGGAACCGCATGAAACCCAC
>USIZ01000112.1 GCA_900554855.1 uncultured Eubacteriales bacterium
GCTCATCCAGGCCGTGTTGTGTGCGGAGCCGCTCATCGCCTATGGCGCGGAGTCCGGCGTGCCGATCACCGTCACCTTTGCGGCACTCTGTCTGGTCATGTGGCTCATTTACAGCCTCTACCGCATTCTGCGGCGCACCGGCTTTGAGATCGAGACGCTGGCCTTTTTCCTCACCACGCTGTGCATGACGGTGACAGCCAACAAGGCTCCCGGTGACCTTTACAAGCAGCTCATGTGCATGGGTATGGGACTGTTCTTCTTCTTTGCGCTGTCGCTGGTGCTGCGCAACCTCACCACTGCGAAAAAACTGCGCTGGCCGGTGGCCGCCCTTGCCATTGCCATGCTGGCCTTCAACCTGCTGCTGGGCAGCCGGCTCTTCGGCGCGAAGAACTGGGTCAAGATTGGTCCTATCTCTTTCCAGCCCTCCGAGATCGTCAAGCTGGCCTTCATTCTGGTGGGTGCCACCACACTGGACCGGATGTTCTCCCGGCGCAACCTGATCTTCACCCTGCTGTTCTCCGGCTTCTGCGTAGGCTGTCTGGGTTTGATGAGCGACTTCGGCACCGCCCTCATCTTCTTTGCCACCTTCCTCGCCATCGCATTTCTGCGCTCCGGCGACCTGCCCAGCGTGGCTTTCATGGGTTCCGCCGCCGTCTTTTTCGGCTATATCATCGTCAAGTTCAAACCCTATATTGCCCGGCGCTTCAGCATTTACTTACACGCCTGGAGCGACACCGCTGACCTGGGCTATCAGCAGACCCGCACCATGTCTGCCATTGCCGGCGGCGGCCTGTTCGGCCACGGCGTCGGCAACGGCTGGCTCAAAAATGTGGCGGCGGCCAATACCGATCTGGTGTTCGGCGTGGTCAGCGATGAGATGGGACTCATCGTGGCGCTGTGCGCGCTGGCCGTCATTATCGTGCTGGCTGTATTCGCGGTGAAATCCGCCGCCAGCGCCCGCTCCACCTTCTATGTCATCGCCGCCTGCTCCACCGCCATGCTGTTTGTCGTGCAGACCATGCTCAATGTGTTCGGCTCCGTGGATCTGCTCCCCCTGACCGGCGTCACCTTCCCCTTTGTGTCCATGGGCGGCAGCAGCATGATCTGTTGCTGGGGGCTGCTCGCCTACATTAAGGCGGCAGATACCCGCCAGAACGCGGGGCTTGCCGTGCGCCTGCCCAGCCGAAAGGCCGCCCGTGCCGAGGAACGTCCGCGCCACGCTGCAAAGCCCGCCGCGCCCGGAGCGGACAGCCCGGATCTCCCGGAGCCCACCCGGGTCCATTCCGCCCGGCGGACACCACCGGAGATAGAGGATCCTCTGCGCAGCGCATTCGATGAAGCCGGTGGTTCCGGCGCAGAGGATGCCGATATCGACAGTCTGATCCGCCGCACAGTGGACGACGCCGCCTCCTCCGAGGATGACTCCTTCCGCTTTGATCTGCCGGACGACGCGGATAAACACGGCTCCGATGCGGACAACTGGCAGGATTACTTCACCTGGGAGGAGGATGACAAGAAATGAAACAACTGAAGCACCGCACCATTTTCGTGCTCATCTTTGCCCTTCTGCTGCTGATTGGAGCCGGACTGTTCTGTGTGCTCTACGCCATAAATGGTCGCAGCTGGGCCTCTTCCCCGGTCAATATGGCCGCCTATTCCAACGGGCGGCTGGCCGAGGGTGAGATCCTCGACCGAAACGGCACACTCCTCTATGACTGCGAGGATCAGTCCTATGCGGACAGTTCTCTGCTGCGTAAGTCCACCCTGCACCTGATCGGCGACCTTCAGGGCAACATCGCCACCGGCGCACGGAAGATCTTCTCCAAGCAGCTGGTGAGCTACAACCCGATCACCGGTCTGAGCAGCACCGGAAACAAGCTCTATCTCTCCATCGACGCCCAGCTCAACAGCACGGCTTACAAAGCACTGGACGGCCGCGCCGGCACTGTCGCCGTCTACAACTATAAGACCGGCGAGATCGTCTGCATGGTATCCTCCCCCGCCTACGATCCCACAGACGAGGACGAGGTGGCGGCCGTGGCAGACGGGGACTCCGATTATGCCGGTGCCTACATGAACCGCTTTTTACAGTCCACCTTTACTCCCGGCTCCATCTTTAAAGTCATCACTGCGGCGGCGGCACTGGAAAATCTGGACACGGACAGCTTCACCTACTCCTGCGACGGCGTGCTCACCATCAACGGTGAAAAGGTGACCTGCCCCCACGCCCATGGCGACCTGGACTTTCAGACCGCGCTGGCCAAGAGCTGCAACGGCGCCTTCGCCACACTGGCGCTCCAGCTGGGCGGCGACACCCTGAAAGAGTATGCCCAGAAGGCCGGGCTGCTGGACAGCGTGGACATCAGCGGCTATCAAAGCGCCGTCGGCGCATTTGACGCGGCCGATGACGGCACACTGGATCTGGGCTGGTCCGGCGTGGGCCAGTACCACGACCTGGTCTCGCCCGCCTCCATACTCACCCTGATGGGCTGCATCGCCGGAGACGGCTCCGCCGCTACGCCCCGTCTGCTCAGCAAGATCACCAGCGAGAGCGGCCTGCCCGCCGGGATCATCTCCACTCCTACCAGCACCATCGGCTGGAAAAGCTCCACCTGTGAAACGCTCCAGGCAATGATGCGCAACAATGTGGAGCAGACCTACGGTCAGGATCAGTTCGGCGACCTGGCCGTTTGCGCCAAGTCCGGCACGGCTGAGGTAGGCAGCGATCAGGCGCCCCACGCCTGGTTTGTGGGCTTCATTGATGACGACGCTCACCCCTATGCCTTTGTCTCCGTTGTGGAGAACGGCGGCGGCGGCGCGTCCGTCTCCGGCAAGATCATTGCCACGGTGCTGAACCAGCTCTGCGAGGAGGGCTGACATGAAAACCATCTATCAGGAGATTCAGGCCCCCACGCCACGGCGGCGGCTCACCGGTCTGCTTCCGCCCACTATCGCACTGGCCTGCGGCGGCGCATTTCTCGGCGCATTCCAGCTTCTGAAGGGAAACAAAGCCCTGATGAACTGGCTCATCCTCCATGTCACAACGCCCTACAAGCATGGCATCTCATGGCTGTGCGGCAAGGCACCCTTTGCCGTGGCAGAGGTGATCTGGGCGCTGGCCATTCTGGCCGCGCTGGTGTTTCTAGTTCGCTCTGTGTGGCTCATCGTTCGGGAGGAGCAAAAACTGCTTCGGCTGGCCTGCCGTGTGCTGGCGCTCTGTGCCGCCGCTGTATTGGTCTACTGCGGCTACACTCTGCTCTGGGGCATCAACTACTACGGCGACGATTTTTCCGACAAAAGCGGCATCGTCACCCGGGGCGCCACCACGGAGGAGCTGGCCACACTGACCAACTCCTTCGCCTTAAAACTCAACGAGCTGGCCGGAGCGGTATCACGAGACGAAAACGGCGTATTCAACGAGGATCTGGACACCGTTTTCGCCCAGACCGGGGGACTGTACGACGGCATCTGTGCCGAATTTCCGTTTCTGGAGGCCCCGGAACGGACCCCAAAGCGAATGATATCCAGCCCTATCATCAGCCGACTGGACTTCACCGGCTTTTTCTTTCCCTTTACTGCCGAGTCACTCATCAATGACGACTCCCCTGCCTGTCTGGTACCGTCGACGATCCTCCACGAGATCGCCCACCAGCGCAATATTGCTGGGGAGGATGAGTGCAACTTTCTGGCCATTCTTGCGGGCCTGCGCTGTGATAACACGACCTACACCTACTCTTCCGCCCTGCTGGGCTTCATCCACCTGGGCAATGCCCTCTACTCCGCCGATCCGCAGACCTACTGGGCCATCCGAGGCCAGCTGGATGGACGGGTGGAAGCCGACCTGAAAGCCAACAGCGCCTACTGGGATCAATTCACCGGCAAACTGGAGCAGGCGGCCAAGCAGGCTTCCAACACCGTCTACAACGGTTTCCTGCAAAGCTACGGCGAGACGGACGGCACCAAGACATACGGAAAGTGCGTGGATCTTTTGGTGGCCTATTATTTTGATTACAGGACGCAGTAGATAAAAAGCGAGCTTTGAGCACCGCTCAAAGCTCGCTTTCATTTAAAGCTCCAATTTATCAAATTCCCGCCGGTCGGCGATGACCAGCAGGCTGCATCCGGCAGGCAAGGGTTCATCCGGGTTCCAATTCAATTTCAGTTCCCCCTCCGCCCGGACGGCGGCCACATTCAGGTGGCGCTTATTGCGCAGGTCCAGCTGACGCAGTGTTCTGCCCGTCCAATCTGCCGGAACGGCCAGTTCCGCCAGCCGGATGTGGCTGGACAGATCCACCACATCCATATAGCTCCCCAGCAGGAGGGTGCGCGCCGTGCGGGCAGCGGACTCCTTCTCCGGGATGATGACCCGATCCGCTCCCAGACGGGTAAACACCTTGGACTGGATCTCATCGCTGGCCTTGACCAGGACATAGGGAATACCCGCCTCTTTAGCCAATATGACCGCCATAACGCCGGCAGACAGGTCGCCGGTGGTGGCCACGATGGCGGCATCAAAGTTGGAAAGGCCAAGCCCATCCATGTCCTTTGGATCAGTCACGTCGCCGGTGACCGCCATGGTGACGGTGTCCGCCACAGCGGTCACCTTGTCCTCGTCCTTGTCAATGGCCAGGACGTGCATTCCTGCGGCGGTCAACTCCTCCGCCACACTGCGGCCAAACTTTCCGATGCCAAAAATGACATATGATTTTTCTGCACGCTTCATGGAAAATACTCCTTATCCGATGGTAATATTCTGTTCCGGGAAGGCGGTGTTCCTGCTGCCCTTGCGGTAGGCAAACGCGATGGCAAGACTCATGGGGCCGACCCGGCCAAAGTACATACAGGCGGTCAGCAGCAGCTCGCCCGCCGCGCCGGCCTGAGCCGAAATACCCCGGGTCAGGCCAACGGTCCCCAGCGCACTTGCCGTCTCAAACAGCACGTCGGAGAGGCTTCCGCCGGTCAGCACTCCCAGCAGCAGGGTGCAGCCGATCAGAGTGAGCAGGCTGATCCCCACCACCGCGGAGGCCCGGCGCACCAGCTTATCCGGGACGCTGCGCCGGAAGGCAGTGACGTGCTCCCGGCCCCGCACCACGGAGACGGCGGACAGCACCAGCAATGCCACGGTAGAGGTCTTGACACCGCCCGCCGTGCCGACCGAACTGCCGCCCACGAACATGAGCGCCACGCTGACCAGCACAGACGGCTCGGTAAGTCCGCTCTGAGGCACCGTTAAGAAGCCCGCCGTGCGGCAGGTGACAGATTGAAACAGCGACGCGGTCAATCTCTGCCACCAGGGAAGCCCACCCAGCGTGGCCGGATTGCACCACTCCAGCAGCGCAAACAGCAGCCAGCCCCCGAGGATCAGCGCCACGGTGGTCACAATCGTGATCTTGCTGTGCAGCGTCAGTCGGCGAAAGCACTGGCCCCGGGGAATGTCGCCCGTGCGGCGCTGCCCCCACACACGCAGCACATCCCACCAGACAATAAA
>USIZ01000113.1 GCA_900554855.1 uncultured Eubacteriales bacterium
CAATTTCATTATGTAACCTTTATACTTAACGTGTCATCATGAAAGTGGGGCAAAGTGGAGCAAAATGGCTCACTGACCCACCGACGGTACAGCGTCAGGGAGGAGGGGAACGCAATGACCGGCAAATTTGAGCACACCATGGATGCCAAAGGCCGGCTGTTCATCCCCGCCAAGCTGCGGGAGGAGCTGGGCGCCAGCTTCCAGATCGCCATCGGCTCCAACCGGGACGAGAATGGCGAGGCCTGCAAATATCTGGTGCTCTATCCCAAGCCCGTCTGGCAGGCGCTGGAGGAGAAGATCAACGCCCTCCCCTCCAGTCAGGCCGCGCTGGCCGACGTATTGCTGGCCTACGCCGCCCCCTGTGAGCCGGACTCCCAGAGCCGCATCCTCGTTCCCCAGACCCTGCGGGAGTACGCGGGTCTCGGCCGGGACGTGGTCATCACCGGCAGCAGCAACAAGGCAAAGATCTGGGATAAGGAGACCTGGGAGCGCCGAAGCGCACCTCAGCTTGACCCGGCAAAGGTGGCTGATATGTTCGATATGCTGGGGTTGTGATTATGACAGAATTTACCCATCGTCCGGTTCTGCTGGACGAATGTATCGCGGGCCTGAACATCAAGCCCGACGGGATCTATATCGACGGCACGCTGGGCCGGGCCGGTCACTCCCGGGAGATCGCCCGGCGGCTCACCACCGGACGGCTCATCTGCATCGACCGGGATCAGGCCGCGCTGGATGCGGCTTCGGCCAGACTGGCCGAGTGGATGGACCGGGTCACGCTGGTGCACGGCAACTTCCGCGACCTGGCCGCCGTCATGGACAGGCTTGACCTCCCCGGAGCGGACGGAATGCTCTTTGATCTGGGCGTTTCCTCGCCCCAGCTGGACGACGCCAGCAGGGGATTTTCCTATATGCACGATGCGCCCCTCGACATGCGCATGGATCAGTCCGCACCACTCACCGCTTACGATGTGGTGAACACCTGGCCCCGAGAGGAGCTGCGGCGCATCCTGTTCCGCTATGGCGAGGAGAAGTGCTCCAGTCAGATCGCTGCGGCCATTGAGCGCCGCCGGGCGGAAAAGCCCATTGAGACGACGCTGGAGCTGGTGGACGTGATCCGCTCCGCCATGCCCGCCTCCGCCCTGCGGGAAAAGCAGCATCCGGCCAAGCGCACGTTTCAGGCCATCCGCATCGCCGTCAACGACGAGCTGAGCGCCATTGACGATCTGCTTCAGGACGCGGTGCCCCGGCTGAATCCCGGCGGACGGCTGTGCGTCATCTCCTTCCACTCGCTGGAGGATCGCATCGTCAAGACCGCCTTTGCGGGCTTCGCCAAGGGCTGCACCTGTCCGCCGGACTTCCCGGTGTGCGTGTGCGGCAAGAAGCCGCAGGTGAAGCTCACCCCCAGAAAACCCATTCTGCCCTCCGCCGAGGAGCTGGCAGTGAACCCCCGGGCCCGCAGCGCCAAGCTGCGCGTGGCCGAAAAGATCTGACTTTTGACTATTTTAAGGAGCTGACCCTCACATGGCAGATTCCAGAAAACGCCGCCCCGCCCAGCGCAAATCCAGCACCTACGGCAGCATGGCGTATAAACTTGATTATTACAGCGATGTAGTGGCCGTTCCGCAGCCCCGGGTCGCGCCCATGCCCCGCACCGCCCCCAAGGCTCAGCCCAAGGCGGATCCGCAGGTCACCACCCGCGTCCGGGAGCGCAGCCGCGTTCGCGTCACCACCCGCCAGCAGCAGGCCGTGGCGCCGTTTGCCATCATCGGCTTCCTGGCGGCGGCGGCCATTGCGGTGGTGCTGCTGCTGGGCAATATCCAGCTGAACAGCATCTATGCCGACAATGTGCAGCTGCAAAAGCAGCTGACCACGCTGGAGACCGAGCACGCCGACCTGACGGCGCAGTTTGAGCTGAAGTTCGATCAGGCCAAGCTGGAAGCGGCGGTGGCTGCCGACGGCACGCTGGCCAAGCCGAACAGCAATCAGTCCGTCTACATCGACCTGAGTGAGCCGGACAACGCCGTGGTCTATGGCAGCGAGAAGCAGAGCACCGGCGTGGACGGTTTTTTCAAGACCGTCGGCGATCTGTTCTCCTCCGTGGTGGAATACTTCCGCTGATGGAGAATAGACTGAAAAAGCCATAATAAGAGACAGAGAGGGCGTAAGAAAAAGGTTGTTTTTCTTACGCCCTTATGGTGCTTTCTGGGCCCGGGCTCAAAATGCATATATTCTTTGATTTGAATGACAGCAGGAAGGAGAAACACCGTGGAAGATAAGCAGAAAGAACGCAGGGATGACAATCTGGCGAACCGCCGCCTGCTCCGCCGGACGCTGATCCTGATGGCGATCTGCGGCGTACTGATCTTTATACCCGTGCTGGCAAAGCTGTGGAATCTGCAAATCACCCGGCATGACGAGCTGGAGCAGATGGCCGTCACCCAGCAGACCAGCACCCAGGCCATCACTGCCCACCGGGGCACGATCTATGACACCAACGGCAATGTGCTGGCCATCAGCGCCACGGCCTATGATGTCATCATCTCCCCCAAGGCCATTGTGGATCTCCAGACGGAGCTGGACGAGAAGAGGGCGGCGGCTCAGGAGAAAAACGACCCGAAGAACCCCGCCTCCCAGTACGACAAGGACGTGGAGGAGCTGGTGGTCAAGGGCATGGCCGACATCCTCGGACTGGATGAGGCCGACCTGCGGGAAAAATGCGCCGACAGCAAAAGCCAGTATAAGCGCCTTGCCCAGAAGGTGGACGCCGATGTGGAGAAGCAGATCCGCACCTACATCGACGACAACGGCCTGACCGGCTGCATCTACCTCCAGAACAATACCAAGCGCTACTACCCCTACTCCACGCTGGCCAGCCAGATCGTCGGCTTTGCCAACGACAACGGCGGCGCCTACGGCCTGGAGGCCACCTTCGACGACGACCTGAGCGGCAAGAACGGCCTTGTGGTCACGGCGAAGAACGCCAAGGGCACCGATCTGCTGAATTTCTTTCAGGATTATTACGATGCCGAGAGCTGCAGCAGTCTGCGCCTGACGCTGGACAGCAGTATCCAGTCCATGTGCGAGGACGCCCTGAAAAACGCGATCGAAAAGAACGATGTGCAGGACGGCGGCGTGGCCATCGCCATGAGCTGCAAGACCGGCGCGATCCTCGGCATGGCCAGCCTGCCCAACTACGACCTGAACAATTACGGCACCGTCATCGACGAGACGCTGCTGGCAAACCTTGAGAGCTCCGCACGGGAGTACCTGACCGAAAACCCGGAAAAGACGCAGGAGGAAGCTGAACAATGGGCTTACTCCAACGCGGTCAACATCATGTGGCGCAATAAGGCGGTCAACGATACCTATGAGCCGGGCTCCACCTTCAAGACGGTGGTGCTGGCCTCTGCGCTGGAGGAAAAGTCGGTCACGCTGGACGACACCTTCAACTGCACGGGCAGCGTGATGGTGGCCGACTGGCCCAAGCCGATCTACTGCTCCAACCGGAGCGGCCACGGCTATCAGACGCTGGCCGAAGCGGTGGGCCACTCCTGCAACACGGCCTTCATCGCCATGGGGCAGCGGCTGGGCGCCGATGCCTTCTGGGACTATATGCAGAAATTCGGCATCGTCGGCACGGACGGCGCCGGCACGGGCACCGGCATTGACCTGCCCGGCGAGAGCAAGAGCATCTTCTGGAGCCGGGACAGCTTCAACATCGTCAACCTGGCCACCGCCTCCTTCGGCCAGCGCTTTCAGGTGACCCCCATTCAGCTCATCACCGCCGCCAACGCGGTCATCAACGGCGGCTATTACTACCAGCCCTATGTGGTGGATTCCGTCACGGCGGCGGACGGCACCGTGACCTATTCCGCCGACACCACCCCGCTGCGCCAGGTAGTCAGCAGCTCCACCAGCGAGACCTGCCGGGAGCTGCTGGAGGGCGTTGTGTCCGGCAATATGACCGGAAAAAATGCCTATCGGGCGGGCTACCGCATCGGCGGCAAGACCGGCACCTCCCAGACCCTGAAGGATCTGGACGGCGACGGCACCAATGAGTATATCGTCTCCTTCCTCGGCTTTGCCCCGGCGGACGACCCGGAGGTCGTGGTGCTGGTCGTTCTGGACAGCCCGAAGAATGCCGGCGGCATGATGACCCCCAGCGCGGAGTATATCTCCGGTGGTAATATGGCCGCCCCTGTGGCCGCCGACCTGCTGGTGAATATCCTCGACTATATGAACTATGGCAGACAGTACACCGCGGACGAGATCAGCACCGCGGACGCCATGGTGCCTTATCTCGACCAGTACAATCTGAAAAACGCCAAGGCGGTCGCCAAGGAAAAAGGATTTACGGTCCGGGTGGTCGGCAGCGAGGACGACGACGCAGAGGTGAACGCTCAGGTGCCCTCCGGCAAGAGCTATATTCCCGCCGGAAGTGAGGTCGTGCTCTACACCGGCGACAACACCCCGCCGGACAGCGTCACCATGCCCGACCTGACCGGCATGACGCCGACGCAGGTGCAGGACGCCCTGAGCGAGGTGGGGCTTTATATGAAGGCCACCGGCGCCTCCAAATACTACGGCTCCGCCACCAAGGCCTATCAGCAGAGCGTGGCGGCGGACAGCGAGGTGGCCCCCGGCACGGTCGTCACCGTCTCCTTCAACGACACGTCAGATACAGATAACGACGCCGACGTCATTGGTTAGCCCCCGGCTGTGCGCCGTCTGGGGCGAGGGAGCCAGCGTCACCGCCTGCCTGCTCAGCCAGATCCTGGCTGGGCGGGGGCGAACCGGGCTCGCCGCCCTGACGAGTCGCTATGACGGTACGCCGGAGCCGCTGCTGCGGGCACTGGAGCGGCTGAACTGCCGCAGCCTTGTGGTGGCTCTGCCGGAGACGGCCTGCGCACTGGATCGCCGGGCGGACACCGCCGTCCTGCTGAGCTGTGGTATGGGAGAAGCCGCAGAGCGGCTGATGCGCGGCTGCGACCGCATGGTGGTCAATCTGGATGACCCGGACGGGGTGCCGGAGCGGGACTGCCCCGTCCCGGTCTGGACGATCTCGGAGCGGCGCAATGAGGCGGATCTCACTGCCCGGAATCTGCGCCTGCTCCCCTACCGCACCGAGTTCGAGGCGGTGAGCGGGACGGATATCTGTCGGCTCAGCGTCCCTCTCCCGGAGGGGTTAGGGCTTTACCCCGGTCTGGCTGCCGCTGCGGCCGCCCTGTCCTTCGGCGTCACGCTGGAGGAGAGCGCCCGACGGCTGCACCGGGCGGAGCCTGTCCCGGCGGGGATGATCCCCCTGCCCAGATGCAGTCCCTTCGCCGCCGCAGGATATTTTGACGCGGACGGGGGAGTGGGGGTATAATAAGGAAAACATGAAAGGCTTCCCCTTGGGGGGAAGCTGGCACGGCGGAGCC
>USIZ01000114.1 GCA_900554855.1 uncultured Eubacteriales bacterium
GCGGAACGGGTCTTTCCACCATGCTGCGCGGGTTGAAGCGCTATACGAAAAATGTGACCGCCATCGTAACCATGGCGGACGACGGCGGCGGCTCCGGTATGCTGCGTCAGGATCTGGGGATGCCCCCACCGGGCGATGTGCGCAACTGCCTTCAGGCGCTGGCAAACGCCGAGCCGCTGATGGATCAGCTCATCAACTACCGCTTTCAGGAGGGCAGCCTGGCGGGGCAGAGCTTCGGCAACCTCTTTTTGGCGGCGCTGACCGGGATCACCGGATCCTTTGATCAGGCTGTGGCCCAGATGAGCCAGGTCTTGGCGATTACCGGCCGCGTTCTGCCCGTCACCAGCGAGATCATTCAACTGGTGGCTGAGTTTGAAAACGGAACCCGTGTGACTGGGGAATCCAAAATCTGCGACTTTAAAAAGGCACAGGACTGCCGGATCACCAAGGTTCGCCTTGTGCCGGAACGGCCCAGTGCCAATCCGCTGGCGCTGGAGGCCATTGCCAGGGCGGATCTCATTTTGCTGGGGCCGGGCAGTCTCTATACCAGTGTGATCCCAAACCTGTTGGTGGATGGTATTGCAGACGCCATTGCGGATGCCCCCGCCCTGCGGGCCTATGTCTGCAACGTCATGACTCAGGATGGAGAGACCGAGGGCTATACCGCCGCCGACCATCTGCGGGCGATCCTGACCCACTCCGGTCATAAGCTGGTGGACTTCTGCCTGGTCAATTCCGAACCTATGCCGGAAGAGCTGCTGCCGCTGTATGCCAAGGAAAATGCGGTTCCCATCACGGTGGATCCCTCCGAGATCGAGGCCATGGGCGTGGCACTGGAGGAGCGGCCGCTGGCCGATATACGCCAGCGCAGACTGGCCAGACATGATCCCGACCTGCTGGCGCAGGCAGCTATGCAGCTTGTCGAGGAACACACCGTCCGCGTGGTGAAAAACGGGAGTCCCCGTTATGTGCGGGAGCGCTGAGAAAGGGAGCAGCTGAACTATATGTCATTTGCATCGCAAGTCAAGGGTGAATTATGTCGGGAAAAGGTGTCGCGTCCCTGCTGCGCCCGAGCGGAGGCCTACGGCATACTGCTGTTCTGCAACAGCTTTACCCCCCAACGCCTGCGGGTGACCACCCGCAGTGCGGAGTTTGCCCAGCGCCTGCCCAAGCTGTTCAAAAATGCGTTCTCTGCGGAGTTTGATGTCCGTCCGGCGGACACGAGCACCGGTGGACGGCTGAGTTTTGAGGTCACAGATCCCAAGAAGATGGAGCGCATTCTGGAGACCTACGGGTACGCCCGGGAGAATAGCATTTCTCACCACATCAATTATGCCGTGCTGGAGGAGGAGTGCTGCCGTAGCGCCTTCCTGCGGGGGGCGTTTCTGGCGGGCGGAAGTGTGACCAACCCGGAAAAGCGGTATCATCTGGAGTTGGCGACATCCCATCTTTATGTCCACCGAGAATTACAAAGCTTACTGATGGATATGGGGTTTGAACCGAAAATGGTCAGCCGAAATAATAATTATGTAACCTACATCAAGCGCAGTGAAGCCATTGCAGATTTTTTGACTACAGTGGGCGCACCGCTGTCGGCCATGGAGATCATGAACGCCAAGGTGGAGAAAAATCTGCGCAACGGTGTCAACCGCTGGTCAAACTGCGATGTGGCCAACCTGGGCAAGGCGGTAGAAGCCGCCCAGAGTCAGATCGAGGCCATTCGGAGGTTGGAGAAGAATGCCGGGCTGGACTCTCTGCCGGACAAGCTGCGGGAGACCGCCCGCCTGCGCATCGAAAACCCGGAACTGTCGCTGGCCCAGCTGGCGGCGCTGGCTGAGGTGAGCAAGTCCTGCCTGAACCACCGGCTGCGCAAGCTGGTGGAGCTGGCAAACGCACCGGTTCAGGTGCCGGGAGAAGACAAGGTGGACGCACAGGCGTGACTGTACGTCCACAGATCACAAAGAGGTAACCTATGGCTTTTGCACATCTACATGTTCATACGGAATTTTCCCTTTTGGATGGCGCCTGCCGTATTACAGAGCTGATCAAGCGCCTCAAGGAACTGGGTCAGACCAGTGTGGCCATCACGGATCACGGCGTCATGTACGGCTGCGTGGATTTTTATCGTGCCTGCGTGAAGGAGGGCATCAAGCCGGTCATCGGCTGTGAGGTCTATGTGGCACCCCGCACCCGGTTTGACAAGGTGCATGAGCTGGACAGCGAGGCACGCCACCTGATCCTGCTGTGCAAAGACGAAGAGGGCTACTGCAACCTGTCCTATATGGTCAGTCAGGCCAACGTGGAGGGATTCTATATCAAGCCGCGCATTGACCTTGACCTGCTGAGAGAGCACCACGAGGGGCTGATCGCCCTCAGTGCCTGTCTGGCCGGAGAGATCCCCCGTCGTCTGCGCGCCGGTGACTATGCCGGGGCTAGGGAGCACCCCCTTATAATGCGGGATATGATGGGGGAGGGAAACTATTATCTGGAGATCCAGGATCACGGCATTCCGGAACAGCGTCAGATCCTGCCCGACCTCTATCGGCTCAGCGAGGAGACCGGCATTCCGCTGGTGGCTACCAATGATGCCCACTACATCCGCAGGGAGGACGCGGTGGCGCAGGATGTGCTGATGTGCATCCAGACCGGCAAGACACTAGACGATCCCCGGCGCATGAAGTTTGAGACGCAGGAGTTCTATATCAAGAGCGAGGACGAAATGCGCGCCCTGTTTCCGGAGCACCCGGAGGCCATCGAAAACACCGTCAAAGTGGTGGAGCAGTGCCGGATGGATTTTGAGTTTGGCACCTACCACCTGCCGGAGTTCCAGTATCCTGAGGGCTACGATGCGGACAGCTGGTTCGACAAACTCTGTGCGGACGGCTTTGCCCACCGCTACCCCAATGGCTCTGAAGAGTACAAGGCCCGTCTGAAATACGAGATGGATATGATCCGCCAAATGGGTTTTGTGGATTATTTCCTCATCGTCTCCGACTATGTGGGCTATGCCAAGAGCCAGAAGATCCCTGTCGGCCCCGGCCGCGGCAGTGCGGCGGGCAGTATGGTGGCCTACTGCCTGAATATCACGGACGTGGATCCGATGCAGTACGACCTCTATTTTGAACGCTTCCTGAACCCGGAGCGCGTCACCATGCCCGATATCGACATCGACTTTTGCTACCGCAGACGGGCAGAAGTGATTGATTATGTCAACCGAAAGTACGGCGCTGACCGGGTGGCTCAGATCATCACCTTCGGCACCATGGCTGCCAAGGGGGTCATCCGGGATGTGGGCCGGGTCATGAACCTGCCCTATGCCGAGGTGGACACCATTGCCAAGCAGGTGCCCGGCGGCCCCAATAACTCCAAGATCACGCTGAAGGAGGCCCTACAGGTCTCCAAACCCCTGCGGGAAATGTATGAGAGCGAGGAAAAGGTACGCCGGCTTATTGACACGGCCAAGACCATCGAGGGAATGCCCCGCAACGCCTCCAAGCACGCAGCGGGCGTGGTCATCACCCGCCGACCGGTCTACACCTATGTGCCGCTGGCCCGCAACGACGAGAGCATTGTCACCCAGTACGAAGCGCCCACGCTGGAGGAACTGGGTCTGCTGAAGATGGACTTTCTGGCCCTGCGCAACCTGACGGTGCTGGACGATGCGGAGCACATGATCCACCGGCGGGAGCCGGAGTTTGACCTGCACCGGATCCCGGATGACGACCCGGCGGTGTTCCAGATGCTGGCCGCCGGCCGAACCTCCGGCGTGTTTCAGGTGGAATCTGCCGGCATGACGAATGTCTGCAAGCAGCTGCGGCCCACCTGCATCGGCGACATCGCCGCCATCAATGCGCTCTACCGTCCCGGCCCTATGGATTCGATCCCGCGTTTCATTGCCTGCAAGGCGGATCCGTCCCTGATCCGCTATAAGCATCCCATGCTGGAGCCTATTCTGTCAGACACCTATGGCTGCATTGTGTATCAGGAGCAGGTCATGATGATCTTCCAGCAGCTGGCGGGTTACTCGCTGGGCGGCGCAGATATGGTGCGCCGTGCCATCTCCAAGAAGCACGCGGATGAGATCGAGGCGGAGCGCAACGCCTTTATCCACGGTGACGAGAGCCGGGGTATCAAGGGCTGTGTGGCCAACGGCATCGATGAGGAGACGGCCAACGCGATCTATAACGAGATCTACGACTTTGCAAACTATGCCTTCAATAAGGCCCACGCGGTGAGTTATGCCATTGTGACCTATTGGACGGCCTACTTCAAATACCATTATCCCCGGGAGTATATGGCCGCCCTGCTGACCAGCGTGCTGGACTCCAGCGACAAGGTGGCGGCCTATATCGGCGAGTGCAAGGAGATGGACATTCCGTTCCTCCCGCCGGACGTCAACGAGTCCGGCCCGGACTTCACCGTTGTGGCCGAGGGCATCCGCTTTGGCCTGGTGGGCGTCAAGGGCGTTGGCCGGGGTCTGATCGACGCCATGGCGGCAGAACGGGAGAAGAACGGCCTGTTCCGCTCCTTCCAGGATTTCTGTGAGCGGATGTATGACCACGACCTGAACCGCCGTGCGCTGGAAAACCTGATCCGGTGCGGCAGCTTTGACTCCATGAAGGTGCGCCGCAGTCAGCTTCTGGCGGTCATGAACCCGGTGATGGACGGCATTGCTGCCGCCCGGAAGCGCAATCTGGAGGGGCAGTTCGATCTGTTCGGCGGCTTTGGAGACGAGGACAACGGCGCCGCGGCGGAGATCCCGTTGCCCGATATTCCGGAGTTCAGCCCGACGGAGCGGATGAATATGGAGCGGGAGACTACCGGCCTCTACCTGACCGGCCACCCCATGGACGAGTACCGGGACATCATCCGCCGGGTGCGCTCCGTGCGCATCGGCGCCATCAACAGCGACTTTGCCGCCGAGGGCGGTGCCCGGCAGTTCCGGGATGAACAGCGGGTCACGCTGGCCTGCGTGGTCACGGCAGTCAAGACAAAGACTACCCGGAATAATAGCTTAATGGCCTATGTGACGCTGGAGGATGACACCGGCGGGATCGAAATGCTGGTGTTTTCCAAGACGCTGGGGGAGTGCGGAAGCTATCTGAAGGAGGGCAGTGCGCTGCTGGTGGACGGCCGCATCTCCGCCCGAGAGGATAAGGATCCTCAGATCATGTGCAATTCCGTTCGGCCGCTGGCGGAGGCATCTGCCGCGTCGGCCAGCCCCTATTCCGGCGGCGGCTCCACGCTGGAGCGGCGGGAGGAACGCCCCGGCGTCATCCAGGGCAAGACAAAGCTCTATCTGCGGGTCAACAGCATTGATGATCCGGCGGTGGCCTATCTGCGCAAGGTGCTCATCATGTTCCCGGGCAGAGGAC
>USIZ01000115.1 GCA_900554855.1 uncultured Eubacteriales bacterium
TGGAGTTCAGACGTGTGCTCTTCCGATCTGCCCCCGACGCCGGTGGCAAGGATTTTCTGGAGTGCCTGAACCCCAGCTCTCTGGAGGTGCTCACCGACTGCAAGCTGGAGGCCTCTCTGGCCAGCGCCAAAGCCCCCGCCTCCTTCCAGTTCATGCGTCAGGGCTACTTCTGCGTGGACAACAAGGACTCCAAGCCCGGCCATCCCGTGTTCAACCGGAGCGTCTCCCTGAAGGACAGCTTCAAGTCGAAAAAATGACAGCATGATATATAAAACAGCCGTGTGCAATGCACACGGCTGTTTTGCTGCTCTAGATCAGGAAACATTCATATTCGGCCACAGCCACTGAATGAATTTGTCCGGGTAGGCCATGTCGAGGAACTGCTCCACTGCGTTGTGGGCGGTGGGGTCGCTCTGGCGGGTCACATAGCGGAGCATGGCGCCTGCGCTCAGAATGGCGTCCAGGATCAGCAGCACCAGCACGATCCAGGTCAGCACCTTTCCGGTCACCGGCGGGATCTTCTCCACCAGGCGGCTGATGGGCGGATAGAGCAGTTTCATCCACGCCACCGCCAGCAGACCCCAGAAGATGCAGAACAGCAGGTTGGTGCGCCCGCCGAAGTTGAAGGGCATCTCGCTGTAATCCCAGAAGGTGGTGCCGAACACATACTCGGTGAACACACTGCACAGGTATTCATACACGCCGCCGATCACACAGCCGGCCAGAAAAATATAGCGGTCCTCCTTCCCCGCCAGACGGCGGAGCACCACGGTGAGCACCACCGCACCGATGCCCCAGACCACGCTGAAGGTGCCGTAGACCAGACTGGAACGGCTCATCCAGGTGCCGCCGACGATGCGGCAGTAAAACGTCTCAATGATGTCGCCAAGGAAGGACGTGATGAGAAAGACCCACACCAGTTTGTCGAAGCAGACGCCCTCGGCAAAGACGAGCTTTCCCTCCGGGTGCTCCATCGCGTTCCACTCGGGGTAGGCTTTGTCCAGACGGTGCCAGATCGCGTCGCAGATGCGCTGGGCCAGCGTCTGTTTCCGACTCGCCTGCCGGAGTTTCTCCACCGCCTCCGGGGTACGGCCCCGGCGCAGAATGACCAAAATGGTGACAAAATCCGCCGCCAGCAGAATGGCCAGCACCAGTGAGATGATGCCGATGACCAGATTGGGCAGCAGCTCCACCAGAGTGAAGATCAGCGGATGCAGCAGAAGATAGGCCGCGTAAAACGCCAGGCCGTGGAGCAGTCCCAGCAGCAGCTGCTTTCTGCGGCCGGAAAACAGGTTGTTCTCTTGATACTGCCACAACACTGTCCGGCTGACCCGCTTTGCCAGCGCGGCGGACAGGAACGTGACCACGCTGGCCACCACCAGCGATGTGACATACTGTTCAACATATCTGCCGTTCATTGTGGGCAGCATGACGATCAGGATGTCCATCACCACGCCGTAGGACAGACAGAAGGGCAGGTTGAAGAAACCGCGGTTGCGCAGCTTGTGATCCCGCACATCAAATAATACGACCGCCGCTCCCCAGCCTAAAAACGGGTAGATCAGAAAGTAGAAAACCAGATCCAGATAGGAATAATTCATAGGGCACCTCCCTGCCAGCTTTCACAGCAGTATAGCACAGCGCCCAAAAAAAGAAAAGCCTATGTAGTTACAGCAGATCCTCCACAATATCCCGAAGGTGCACCGGCGCAGCCACGCCCTGGGCCAGCAGGGACAGCACCTGCTCCGCCCGCTCCCGCCGGGTGGTCAGGTCGCGCACACGCTCACAGCTTCCACCCCGTTCTCCGATGGACACGCCATAGCGCACCGGCATGCCCTGCTCCACCAGCAGGCAGTATTCCAGCAGATGGGGTTTCCCGTCCAGATCCAGATAGGCCCGGACCGCATATAAAATAGAGTCCAAAATGATCCCTCCCAAAGGTGTTCTATGGGAGAATTATACGGCTTTTCACACGTTTTTCCAGCAGAATCGTTCCTCTCCATTCGACCGGTACAGTAACATTTTTGGGACAAATCCGACGAAGCGCGGCGTTTTTCCACTATCTTGCGTCGAAGCAGGCAAGAAAAAAAGTGCCGCCCACAGGACGGCACTCGGCATTTTACAGTTCATCCACGATCGTGCGGTATTCCTCATAGGTGAGCAGGCTGTCCAGCACCTGTGGCAGAGCTTTGGCGGTCAGATGCTCGGGAAGCTCCAGCCGCTTGAGCAGAGCCGCCCGGCGCATACCGCTGTCCGGTCGGCCGGAGAAGCCGTCCGCATAGAGATCCTGCTTTGTGATATGGCGTGCGGATTCCTCCGACGCCGTCTCCCCCAGGATGGTAGCCCCTGCGGCACGGAGACTGCGCTCCAGCACCTCCGGACGCATTCCCTCCACGCCCAGCTTGCCCTCCTTGCCGGGGGTACGCTTGCGGCGCTCTTTGCCGTAGAGATCGGGAATATAGGCGTGTTTCACTTTGTCCGGGGGCAGGATGCCCTTCAGATGGTTGCGGATCACAAAGCCCGCCCCATCGCTGTCGGTGAGCACGATGACGCCCCGCTTCTCCGCCACACGGCGGAGCATGGCGGCCTTGTCCTTATCCTTGAA
Organism: uncultured Eubacteriales bacterium; assembly: GCA_900554855.1. Classification (GTDB taxonomy): domain Bacteria; phylum Bacillota; class Clostridia; order Oscillospirales; family Oscillospiraceae; genus UMGS1766. Next base: position 2,606 of record USIZ01000115.1, read on the forward strand.
AATACCGAATCCCTGAGTTGGGAGGATGAGGGTGTCCACCAGCTGGGACAGGGTGTTCTGGTCGTAGCGGCCCTCGACGATGATCGCCTCTTTGATTTTCAGCATAGCGCTCACCCGTTGGCCAGCCGGAGCATCAGCTCAGTCAGCACGTCTTCCTGATCCCGTCCGGTGCTCTTCATGGCTAGGTCTGCCTCCCCGGCCAGCGCCACCGCCCGGCGGCACCAGTCCAGCGGACAGCGCCGGGCGCTCTGCATCAGCTTATTGGCCTGCCAGCTCGTCTTCATATTCCACATCTCCATGAGCGCCGGTGCTCCCTTCCCCGACTCCAGCGCCAAGCGAGCCGTATAGAGCTGGCGCAGATTTTTGCCCAATGCCGCCAGCACCATGATGGGCTTTTCCCGCAGGCTGAAAAGGTCGGACAGGATCACCATCGCCCGTTTGAAATCCCGGCCGCCCACGGCGTCGGTCATATCGAACACTTTTGCCTCCAGCACCGGGTCGGCCACCGCGTCGATGTCCGCCCGGGCAACCGTGCTCCTCTTGGCATAGGAGCCGATCTTCTCGATCTCCCCCCGCAGGCCGGTCATCAGGTCGCCGCAGAGGAAGATCAGATACTCCGCATCCCGGTCGTCGATGTCCTTGCCCAGCGCCTTGAAGCGGCGGCGGATCCAGTCCACGAGATCGTTGCGGTCGGCGGCGGCAAACTCTACAATGCTCCCGGCTTTCTTCACCAGCTCCTGGAACTTGCCCCGACCGATCTTATAGGGCAGGGTGTCATAGACGAACACAAGGCACAGATAGTCCGGCAGGTCGGAGAAAGCCTCGGTCAGCATGGCCTTTTTGCTCTCTGCACAGCCGAAGAGGTCAAAGTCACTGACCAGAATCAGCGTGCGCTCGCTCATCATGGGCAGATTGTCCATAGCGCCGACCAGTTCGCCCACATCCAGATCTTTGCCGGAGAAGGTGCGGTAGTTAAACTCCTCCATACCCGCCGGAACCAACAGCCGGCGCAGAGCATTCAGGCTCTCCTCCAGCAGATAGCGCTCCTCGCCATAGAACACATAGAGACTCCCCGGCTTGCCCGCCTTCAGATCCCGCCGGAACTGGAGATAGGCGCTGTTGTCCTTTTTCTTGCCTGCCATACTTGATAAGATCCTTTCACCAGAAGCGGAACGTCACTGTCCCATTCCGATCCGTTCGATATTGTTCACAGCGATAGTCCGCCAGCGTGCGCAGCGTCTCCGGTGTCGGAAGGCCGTAACTGTTGCTTCCCACGGAGATCACCGCCGCTCTGGGTGAGAGCTCCGCCAGCAGAGCCGCGCCGGTACTGTCGGAACTGCCATGGTGCCCCACCATCAGCACATCCAGCCGCGGCAAATTGTAACGCTCCAGCAAAATTCGCTCCTGCTCCTGCGCCAAGTCTCCGGTAATGAGCGCGGCATGGCTCTGCCAGGTGCCGAGTACTGAGAGACAGGCCGCGTTGTCCGTCCCCTCGCCCACCGGCGGATAGACGGTGAGCCGGGCACTGCCCAGCGCAATGTCCATGCAGTCTGTCTGAAGCCGTTCCACGCGGCACCCGTGCGCCCGCGCCCGTCTCTCTATCTCCTGCCGCCTGTCTGTGGGCTCCGTTTCGCCGGGCAGGATCAGCATCTCTACCGGAATGCGCTCCAAAAGCTCTTCCACGCCATTGACATGGTCATTGTCATAGTGTGTCAGAATGAGCACCGAGAGCTTTGAGGCTCCGCCGGACTGAAGGTAATCCGCCAGCACGTCGCCCGCCTCGCTTCCGCCGCAGTCCACTGCCGCATAGGCTCCGTCAGAGGAAAACACAGTGCAGGCGCCCTGTCCCACATCCAGTGCAGAAACGCAGAACGGAACGCCGGACAGGCTGGCCATGCGAAGCGCCAGCGCCAGAGTCAGCAGGGAGATCACCGCTCCTGTGGGCAGGAGCGGCCGGCGCCGCGCCGACCGAACGGCGAGCATCAGTACAATGATCGCCAGCAGGAAGGCAAACCAGGCCTTCAAATAGAGGTTGTCCAGCCGCAGAGCGGAATAGCGCAGACTGCCCATCCATTTGGAAACGGCAATGATCCAGCGCAGCAAAAGCCGGGTCGGGGCCGCAAACACAAAGCCGATCGCCGGACAGAGCGCACCTGCGGAACAGCCGATCAGACCCAGCCCGAAGGCCAGCGACGCCGCCCAGACCACCAGCAGGTTGACCAGCGGCCCCACCAGAGAGACGGTGCCGAAATACCATGCGGTCAGCGGAAGGGTGAAGATCAGTGCCGCGCAGGAAGTGGACAGTCCACCTGCGACGGCAGACCATGTCTGTCGAAGCAGGCGCCGCTTTCCCGTGCGGAACTTCTTCCCGCTCACAGGCTGCATCATCCAGCGATAGAGCGGCGCACCATAACAGACCAGTCCCGCCGTGGCGGCAAAAGAGAGCTGAAGGCCGATATTCAGGCTGGAGTAAGGCGCCGGGACCAGCAAAAGCGCCAGTGCAAAGGCAAGAGAGGTGGGAGGATCCGTCTCCCGGCGGAAGAGCGGCGCAACGAGCAGAAGGCTGCCCATCACCACTGCCCGCCAGACGGAGCTCTGGCCGCCGGTCAGCAGGGCAAAGCCGATCATCACCGGAATAGCGATGAAGGCCTTGCGGCGGCGCGGGCTGGGCAGAAGATAGACAAGTCC
>USIZ01000116.1 GCA_900554855.1 uncultured Eubacteriales bacterium
GGCAGGAGCCGCGGACTTGTCGCCGCTGGCGGCGGGGGCGTTGTTGCCGCCATTGCTTCCGCAGGCCGCCAGAGCGAAGACCATAGCGAGAGCCAGCAGCAGGGCAAACAGCTTTTTCATTCTTTTTTCCTCCTTAAACTTTTCCATCAGGCGGTCTCTCTTTCATTGACCGCCGGACTTACACGGGAAGGGGTCAGCCGCCCACGCCCATCAGAGTGGGCAGGAAGGTGACGATCTGGGGGAACAGGCCGATCAGCAGGACCAGACCGATCTCACAGATGAAGTAGGGAACTACGCCCTTGAAGATCTCGGACGGGTTGATGCGCAGCGCATTGGCGGTGGCGAACACGTTCATGCCAATGGGGGGCGTCAGACCGGCGATCTCAGCCACGAAGCAGAGGGCGATGACCAGCGCGTAGGGGGAGTAGCCCATGCCGGTCAGGATGGGGAATACCACGGGAACCGTGATGATGATGATGGACATGATGTCCATGACGCAGCCGCAGAACACATACAGCAGGATGACCAGCAGGAAGATGATGAAACGGGGGGCGTGGACACTGGCGATGGCGGCGGACAGATAGTCGGCCAGGCCGGTGTCGGAGATGAACTTGCTGAAGATCTGGCCGCCGACGATGATGGGGAAGATACCGGCTTCCATGACGGCAGCGTCCACCATGCAGGCGCCCAGCTGCTTGAGGGACATCTTCTTGCACAGGGCGTAGATGCACACCGCGACCGCACCCACGGCGCCGCCGACCGTTGCGGTGAACCAGCCGGCGAAGGTGCCGCCGATGATCAGGCCGAACAGGCAGAGGATCGGGATGAGCAGGCGCAGGGACTTCATCTTCTCAGAAACGGGGATCTTGGGGCCGCCTCCGGGAGGGATGGAACCGGGCTTGACCAGACCGATGATGCGGACGGTCACACACAGAGCCACGGCGGTGATGATGCCGGGGATGATGCCGCCCATCAGGGCGGTGCCCACGCTCATGGTGACGGGAGCCACTAGGCAGAACATGATAATGCCCATGGAGGGGGGAATCAGGGTGGACAGGGCGCCGGAAGCGGCGACGCAGCCCAGAGAATACTTGCGGCTGTAACCGGCCTTCTCCAGCTCGGGCATGGCCAGACGGCCGAACACGATGTTGCCGGCCACGGAGGAGCCGGAGCAGGCGCCGAACAGGGCGTTTGCGCCGACGACGGTGAACAGCAGGCCGCCCTTGACGCGGCCGAGGAAGGCGTGGACGGACTTGAACGCGCCTTCGGCAATGCCGGTCTCACCGGCTAGTGCGCCGACTAACATGAACATGGGTAAGACGGCGTAATTGTAGTTGGCGCCTAAGTCAAACGGGTATGTAGTGAAAATGTTCAGAGCCATCTTCATGTCGCCGCCATAGAGGGCGACAAAGCCGAAGAAAGCGCAGGTCAGCATAGAGACAAAGATCGGAATACCGGCGAAGACCATCACCATCATGATTCCGAAGACGATCAAACCAATGAGCCAAGCGGGCATCAGGCTTCGCCTCCTTCCGTAGTGTCGGCCTGGTCGGCCATGGGGTCAGCGGGCGCGGGAGGCTGATAACCGGCCAGATCCCGGACGATCGCCCAGAGGAAAGACAGCGCCAGCAGGATAAAGCCGACGGACATGATCAGGGCGAAGGGCCACAGGGGGAAGCCCACACCGGACACGGAGCTCATCTTGTGACGTGCAATGAATTTGCCCATCTGGATGAAGCCGCGATAGCTGATGAGGGTGCAGATGCCAATGCCGCACAGGTTGCCGATGATGGCAAATACCTTCTGCAGGGCCTTGGGCAGTTTGACGCAAAGCAGGTCAATACGGGTGTGGCCGCGGTCCAGAGTCACGAAAGCTGCCGCCAGAAACACCACGGGAATGTGGAGGTACTGGACGATCTCCGTAGAGGCGGGGATGCCGGTGACAGGCAGGCCCAGCTTGCGCAGCTTTTCACCGATGACATTGATGAAGGCCACCAGCATAATGCCCAGCAGACACACTGCGGAGATATATGCGATGTACTTCAGGACGCGGGTGACGACACTGTCGACCTTTGCGAACGCTGTTTTCTTAGGTTCGCTCAATTTCTCTCAACTCCTTTTCCTTCTCTTCCTAAACGCACCCACTTTTGAAAATGTGATTAGCAAAATGCACAGCTAAAAGTGGACTCAGGGAACGAAAATATTATATTGTGAACAAAACGTGAATGCAAACGCAAAAAGTTTATGTACTGATAACAAAACTGCATGATTTCGCTTGCCTTACCGGGCTGTACCTTGTATAATATAGCAAAAGTGCATGGCCCTATAACGTAATATAGAGAAAAGGATGCGAATTTCCCTTGACCATAGCCCAATTGAGAACCTTTATAATCGTTGCCCAGAGCAAGAGCTTTACTGTGGCCGCGAAGCAGCAGTATATCTCCCAGCCGGCGGTCAGCCGCCAGATGGCTGCACTGGAGACTGAACTGGGGGCGGAGTTGTTTGACCGCACACGCAACACGATCCAGCTCACCAGTGCGGGTCAGCACCTGGCCCGGCATTTGTTCCCGATCTTGGAGCATCTGGATGCCCTGCTCAATCAGGTGCACGAAATTGGAGCAGGCCAAAGCGGTTCGCTGACCTTTGGTCTGCTGGTGGATCAGTCCATGGATACCCGTATCAGCCGGGCGCTTCAGTGGTTCCGGCAGAGCCACAATGTAACCATCAGCCTGCTGAGACTCGATTTTATGGAAATGCTCAGCGCTCTGAAAAGCGGTGTGATCGACATTGCCATCAGCATTGAGTCCACGCCGGATATGTTCAACGGATGCGAAAAGTTTATCTATGCACAGGAAGCCATGTGCTTTGCCGCTCGTCGGGATCTGATGCAGCGTGTAGCTGACACGAGGGACGAGGAGATGATCTTCCGGGTCGTGGAGCAGGTGCCCGTGCTGCACCCGCGGCTGGACTGTTTTCCCCGGGATGACAAGGAGGCGTTGCAGCAGAATCTCTATAATCTGCCTCTGCACTGCATGGAGCAGGAGTACGATCTGGCTTCTATCGCGCCCATGGTGTCCGCCGGCCTCGCGGCGACCGCTGTCAATGAGAGTCATTCCTTGGCGATGGATCAGTCCATCATGCTGCTGCCCTATGAAGGCCTGCCAAAGATCAATAAGGGAATTTTCTGGATGGCGGACAACAGCAATCCGCTGGTTGAGCAGTTTTACGCCTGTATCCGCGATGTGGAGAGCGGCCCGCCTATTATGCCGCCGGAATGCCGGAATATTGATAATTGATAAAAGAGACCCCCAGCCTGAAGATACGCTCCAGACTGGGGGTCTACATATATATAGATGTAAAATTCAGGCGATCACGGCTGCAATGCTTTCAATCAGACGGGAAACAGCCTCCCCGGTGCGGTCGGAGGGCAGACCGGCATAGTTGAGCACGATGACATGGTCCCGAGTAGGGACACCCCGGTAATACTGGCTTAGGCAGCAGATACGCACACCCCGGCGCTGGGCGGCCTCGATGAGCTGACGGTCCTCCAGATCGGCGTGTACCTCCAGCAAAAAGTGCAGCCCCTCGTTTTCCATGCGTACGGAGAGCTTTGAGGCGATGGGGCTCTCCCGCAGCTGCTGGAGGATGCTGGCCTTCTGGGTCTTGTAGTGATTGCGCATCCGATTCAGGTGCTTTTCAAAGTAGCCCTCCCGGATGAACTGGGCCAGTACCAGCTGCTCAAAGCTGGACACGGTGCAGGCGTAAAACCCCAGCTTTTTGTGGAACGGTTCCACCAGGGAGCGGGGTAGCACCATATAACTGATGCGGATGGTGGAGGCCAGCGTTTTGGAGAAGGTATTGATATAAATGACACGGTCAGAGGCGTCAATGCTCTGGAGCGTGGGGATTGGTCTGCCGCTGGTGCGGAACTCGCAGTCGTAGTCGTCCTCCAGAATATAGCGCCCCTCCGCCCGGGCGCACCAGCCCAGCAGTTCATAACGGCGGCTGACCGGCATGACGATGCCGGTGGGGAAGTGGTGGGAAGGAGAGATGTGGAGCACGTCCACGCCCTCGGACTCCAGCGCGTCGGCCAGCACGCCGGCATCGTCCATGGGGATGGCCACGCTGCGGGCGCCGCAGCTTTCGTAGATCTGTCCCGGCTTCTGATAGCCCGGCTCCTCCACGCCGTAGAGCTTGTCCCGGCCCAGAAACTGCACCAGCAGGCCGTAGAGGTATTCCGTACCTGCTCCGATGACGATCTGCTCCGGCTCCACCGACATCCCCCGGAAATGGTAGAGATGCCCGGCGATGGCCTCTTGCAGCTCCCGGCGGCCCTGGGCTGAGGGAGAGCGCATCAGCTCATCCTCCTCAAGGCTGAGTACGTTGCGCATCAGCTTGGCCCATGTGGAGAAGGGGAAGTTCTCTGCCGGGATGTGGTTGGTCACCAGATCCGCAGACCAGCCGTTCCGCTCCACCGGCTTCGGCGTGCTTGCTGCCGGGGCGGACCGGGGCGCTGAGTGCGGCTGCGGAAAGTCCTCCGGGACCAGCTTTTCCACGAAAAATCCCCGCTTGGGGAGAGAATAGATATAGCCCTCAGCCGCCAATTGGGCATAAGCGTTCTCCACGGTGATGACACTGACGCTCAGGTGCCTGGCCAGCAGCCGTTTGCTGGGCAGCTTTTCCCCGGCGGCCAGACGGCCGGCGAGAATGTCCTCCCGGATGCGGCGGTAGAGCGATTCATAGAGGCTGCACCCGCCGGTGCGGTCAAGATCGTAAGTCAACATGGCGGCCTCCCCAGTCTGGCCATAAATTGGCCTGTAATTCTATGAAGAAGTTAAGGTCAGTTTGATTATACCTGCCTGATAACCGATTGTAAAGGTGGGATTTATACAGGAAAGGGACGGCACTCTTGTAATTTTTCGGCGGCTGTGCTATCGTAGTAACAATTTAAATGCCCCGGGAGGAATTTCATGGCACGCGAACTCAAGGTGGGAGCCACCTATCGTCACTTTAAAAATAAGCTCTATAAGGTGCTGGGCACCGCCATTCACAGCGAGACGGAGGAGACGCTGGTCATTTACCAGCAGCTCTACGGCAAGGGAGAGGTCTACGCCCGACCCTACGATATGTTTATGAGCGAGGTCGACCGGGAAAAGTACCCGGACGCGGAGCAGATCTACCGCTTCGAGCCGGTGTGCGGAAAGAATCTGGTGCTCATCGGTATGCCGGGCTGCGGAAAGAGCACTGTGGGTGTGGTGCTGGCTAAGATCCT
>USIZ01000117.1 GCA_900554855.1 uncultured Eubacteriales bacterium
AGGCCGAAGGCCATGAATTCATCATAGAGGAACTCCAGCATCTGCATGGATTTGGAGGTCTCGCCCGCCGGGATCGTGATGATTTTGACCGCAAAGCCGGCTGCTGCAAGACTCTTTTCCACCCATGGCGCATAGAGCGGGGCCACATTGGTATCCGTCACCACCGCCAGCTTCTTTGCCCGGGGCAGGACAGTCCGGCAGTGAGCACCGGCCTGATCCAGCAGGCCCGGCTCGATCAAAATGTCATAATCCCGTCCGGGCAGAGGAATATTCAGTTTGGTCATAAAACCCACGCTCCTCTTACTTTACGATCGTCTTGCCCATCATGTCGGTCAGGGTGCTCACCTTGCCCATCAGCGCATCGAACTGGGCCGGGGTCAAAGACTGCTGTCCATCGCACTTGGCATGGGGCGGATCGTTGTGCACCTCAATGATCAAGCCGTCCGCACCTGCCGCCACAGCGGCCAGCGTCAGCGGCTCCACCAGCCAGGAGTAGCCGCCGGAGTGGCTTGGATCCACAACAATGGGCAGATGGCTCATGCGTTTGATGGCGGGAATAGCGGACACGTCCAGCGTGTTGCGGGTGTAGCCCTCAAAGGTGCGGATGCCGCGCTCGCAGAGAATGACGTTCTCATTGCCGCCAGCCATGATGTATTCGGCGGACATGATCCACTCCTCGTAGGTGTTGGCCAGACCGCGCTTGAGCAGAACCGGTTTGGACATCTTGCCTACCTCTTTCAGCAGGTCAAAGTTCTGCATATTCCGGGCGCCGATCTGTACAAGATCCACCTTCTCTTCAAAGAGGTCGCAGTACTGGGGCCCCATCAGCTCAGTGACGATGGGCATACCGGTCTCCGCCTTGGCTTCCAGCAGCAGCTTCAGGCCGTCCACGCCGAGGCCCTGGAAGGAATAGGGGCTGGTACGGGGTTTGAAGGCGCCGCCGCGCAGCAAGGCCGCGCCGCTGGCGCTGACGTCTTTGGCGATGGAGATGATCTGCTCCTCGCTCTCCACGGAGCAGGGGCCGGCCATGACGGCGAAATTGCCGCCGCCCACTTTAATACCGTTCACATCGACAACCGTGTCCTCAGGGTGGAACTTGCGGTTGGCCTTCTTATAGGGCTCCTGCACCCGCATGACCCGCTCCACATGCTCATTGAGCATGATCTCGTCTTCGTCCAGTGCGACCGTATCGCCCACAAGGCCGAGGATCGTGCAGCCGACGCCCTGGGTAATGCCGACTTTCAGATTTTTCGCTTCAAACTTCGCAGCCAGTTTTCGGATATCAGCCTGTTCCGTGCCCGGCTTCATAATAACGACCATGTTAAAACACTCCCTTACACTTCATTGCTTTAAAGTAAAAGGGACTCATTGACAGAATCAATGAGTCCCATAAAAGCAATCCTTTTTCACCGCAGTCCGCGGTGCTCATTATTCCGTCTGGATCAATCCACGCTGGCAAAGCCGGTGCTCATAAATCGAGCCCAGCCATAAAAGCAGCCATAATAGGATTTGTTGACGGAATGGTGCATAGCACTGCCTCTCTTTGCTTGGTATAGCACTATTATACCAGCCCTCCCTCAGAATGCAACACTTTTTTCCATAGCATCTTGACACTTGTAATTTTGAATGCTATCATATCGCACGAGAATTTTTTCAGCCTGAGGAGGCATCTTTATGGCGAAATGGATCGCTGCATATAACGAAGAGGACGTACCCTACGGAGATGAGATCCGCATCCGCATTGAGGGTGTGGAGACCGGCTTTGTGGCCGTGCCGGAAAACGGCGAGGATCTCGGTCTCTACCCGGTGGACACGGAAGAGGAGGCCCGGGAGGATCTGGCCTATATCATGGCCAGTTTCAGCACCTTCCACTGGCTGGACGAGGACTGAACTCCGCACGCGAGAAAACAATGTGAGAGGCAGAGCGGCGGCTCTGCCTCTCTTTTTATGGAATGGTTTCATTTGACAGGCCGTCCCCGGCCTTTTATAATGGAAACAATGAATCGAGAGAGAAAGGGTGTTTCCTCATGTTTCCTCGTTCCAGCGGTATTCTGCTTCATGTGACCAGCCTGCCCTCCCCCTATGGCATTGGCACCATGGGCGACGGAGCCCGGGCTTTTGTCGATTTTCTGCACGCCGCCGGCCAGAGCTGGTGGCAGATCCTGCCCCTTGTTCCCACCGGAGAAGGCAACTCCCCCTATATGTCGCCTTCCTCCGCTGCGGGCAATCCATGGCTCATTGACCCGGAACTGCTCGTCCGGGAAGGACTGTTGACTCAGGATGAGCTGAGCGGTGCAAAACAGGATCATCCGGATCGGGTGGACTATGACTTTTTGAATCGCACTCGTATCCCCCTGCTGCGTCAGGCCTTTGCGCGCCGCTCTCCAAAGCAGGCGTCCGAGGCGGCGGCATTCTCCGCCCGGCACAGCGACTGGCTGCCGGACTACGCGCTGTTCATGGCCTGTCAGGAGCAGTTTCACGCCCCCTTTTATGACTGGCCGGACAAGGATCTCATTCATCGAAAGCCTGCGGCGCTGGAACACTGGCAGAAGGAGCTTTCGGAAGAAGTGGAGTTCCACACCTTTCTGCAATACCTGTTTTTCCGGCAGTGGCACGCCCTGAAGCAGTATGCCAACGAAAAGGGCGTGGGTATCATCGGCGACATTCCCTTCTACGTCTCTGACAACTCAGTGGATGTCTGGTGCCATCCCGAGCTTTTTCAGGTGGATCAGGACTGCCATGCCAAGCTGGTGGCTGGAGTGCCCCCCGATCTGTTCAGCGACGAAGGACAGTTCTGGGGCAACCCGCTTTATAACTGGCCGCGCCACGCCGAGGACGGTTACAGCTGGTGGTGCAGGCGCATCCGCCAATCCATGGACTTTTACGATGTGATCCGCATTGACCATTTTCGCGGCTTTGATTCCTACTGGGAGATCCCCCGCACGGCGAAGAGTGCCAAGGAGGGCTGCTGGCGCGCAGGCCCCGGTCAGAAGTGGCTGGATGCAGTGCAGGCACAGGTACCCGAAGCAAAATTCATTGCCGAGGATCTGGGCGACCTCACCCCCTCGGCAATTGAGTTCATTCAGAACTCCGGTTTACCCGGTATGCGGGTGCTGACTGACGCCTTCAACGATTTGAGCGGCGGTTCCTCCTTCCTGCCCCACCGTTGTGTTCCCGGCGCAGTGATCTACACCGGCACGCACGACACCCCCACCTTTGTGGAATGGCTGTTCTCCATTGCAAACGAAGATCAGCGGCACTACGCCATGGATTATCTGCGCCTTCGCGATGATGAAGGCTATGGCTGGGGCGTTATCTGCGGCGCCTGGAGCAGTGTGTGTGAGCTGGCTATGGCACCATTTCAGGATGTACTCGGACTGGGCGGCGACGCCCGAATGAATCTGCCCGGATCCATGGGCGGACAAAACTGGAGCTGGCGGGTACGCCGGGAGGCGTTTAATCAGAATGTGGCCGATCATCTGCGCCATATCACATGGCTGTACGGGCGGCTTCGATAACAAGCAAAAACGCATTGGGTGTTTGAACCCAATGCGTTTTTCTTTAGGACAGCTTATTCCGAATGACGCCAATTTGCTCCGCCGTCAAAGCCTCGCCGCAGGAGATCTGAACAATGGTACGTCCCTGCTCCAGCAGGATCATCTTTCCCTCCCGACTCTGCCATCCGTAGTCGGTTCGGGTCCACGCACCGCCGTTGAGGGTGCGCTCCAGCACTTGACGCGCAACGCCCCGCGTCAGACAGCAAGTGACCTGGCTGGTCACGCTTGCGCTATCAGACATCTCCCAATATTCCGTCTGCCGGGCTAAAAATGTGCCGGACACTGCATAGTCCGAACCGGTCAGCGCACTGTCCTCCGAAAGGTCGGACAGCGTGACCACCGGGCGGCCAGACACCTCATTTCGCAGCGCCTTCCCGCTCCCCTCTGTCCGGGAGATATTCGGAAACAACAGGCCAAGGCAGAGCACCAGAAGGCATACCCCCGAGAGGGAAAGTCCCAGCGCCCGGGCCTTCTGCCAGAATGTCAGGCCGCAGGCCAGGGCAAGCACAGCCAGGACGCCAATGAAGTAAGTGCGGTTCCGGCTCTCGTCCAACTGGGACATCAGCAGCACCGGGAACAGCTCCCCCAGCAAAATGACCCACGGCGTCAGTCCGTGCACCCACGCAGAGGCATAACTGCGCAGCGTAAGCAGATTGGCCGCAGCCAATGCTGCCGCCACCCAGCGAAATACTGCCATACCCAGTGCACGGTAGGAGGCATACCAAGGGCCCAGTCCAAGCCAGGTCGCCCCGCCAAACATAAAAATGGCAAATACAACGGATATCAGCACCATCAACGGAGCAGTCCAGTGGTCGGGGTGCAGGCAGTCTGACCGCTCCAGTGCTGCGTTCAGCGCCTCCCGATCCGCATCCACGCAGGGTCGGCTTTTCAAAATTGCCATTCCGTTGAAGCCGCCAACCAGCTCCCAACCGCAGTGACGGATCTCCTCCAGCGGAAATTCCTGTGCTCTCCCGCAGGAAACTACGGCGTATTGCAGGTCTCTTCGTTCCATTCGCTCAAAGCGGCCGCACAGCAGGCCCTCTGTGCTCACAAGCTCCAGCCCCTGCTCTGCCAGCTTTTCCAGTCTTGTCTGAAGATGGCGGGCATCCGAGGCGAGAAAATACAGATATTTTCGCAAAGGTCACTTCCCCTTTCTCCGTTATCTTACCCGATTGCACCGTCCCTGTCAAATCAGCGGGCAAAGCTCATTTGCAAGTCGTGCGAAATATGTTAAAATGAAAAAAAGAATCGGGAGGTCATTTATGAAACAACTATGGAAGCGACTTTTTCCGATCGGGCTGGCCACGCTGTCGCTCTGCATGATCCCCTCCTGTGGGAATCAAAGCACACCGACCAATGAGCGTGACAACACTTTTGAAAGTCCCATTCTGAGCGGAGAAAGCAATACACCGGATATCGTATCAGATGTGGATGCCCCCAGCCTTGAGGAAAGCACCAGCAGCAGCAGCGGAGATCTCCCCGCCCCGGAACCTCCGGTCGAATCCAGTGAAGCGGCTGCACCCGTTGAGCAGGACGAGAATCGCCCCGATGGCCGGAACTGGAGCAGTGTGTTCGCAATGCCCACTGCCGACGAGATCAACGCCTACCAAAATCAGAGCACACATCGCGCTCCCTATATTACGGGCTGGCTCTCCATTCCCGGTGACACCCGTTATACGGAGTATGTGGTCGATTTTAAAGCCGATCTGCTTC
>USIZ01000118.1 GCA_900554855.1 uncultured Eubacteriales bacterium
TCCGATCTGGATCGGATCACTGTGCAGGATGTGACGGATGACGCCGCCGTAAGCCGCAAGACCTTTTATTACCACTTTCACGACATCTATGACCTGATGGAGTGGCTCGTGGTGGATGAGTGCAGTCATTTTAGCAGTCCGGCGAACGGCTCCGTGGACTGGATCCGCGAGGTGGCGGACGTACTGAACTATGCCCGGGAGAACCGGGGCTGGGTGCTGAACGTCTATCAGTCCGTGGAGCGGGAACAGTTGGAGCGGATCTTGCACAAGATCATCGGCCCCTATGTGGAGAACGGCTTCGATCAGGCGGTGAATGGCCGTCCCGTGGTGGAGGAGGATCGGAAATTCGCGCTGGCCATCTACACCCACGGCATTACCGGTATCTTTCTGGACTGGGTGAGCGCAGGAATGCGGAGCGATACCGTATTTTTGGAGGACAATCTGGCGCACCTCTTTCAGAACAGTCTGGCGGGGATTGCCGAGCGGTGCGTGGCGCAGCAGGCTGGCGCAAACAATTGAATTTTACCCAAAACAGGCGGAGTGTCCCGATTTGGAACACTCCGCTTTTTTTGCCTATTCTTTTTTTGACAGAAGGCTTGTATAGTGTGAAGCAACAAAGAAAAGGTGCGTGTCAGGCGTACCGAGCGAAGGAGAATGCATTATGAGTATCAAGAATTCGGTTTCTGCGTTTGCGATCCATCGTGCGCTGGCTTATCTGGAAAAGGACCCGGAGACCAATCTGCCCAAGCTGATGGCCATGATCGACAAGTTTGCCGGTGACGACCCCAACAGCTTTCCAAAGCAGAGAGAGGTGATCCGCAAGGTCATCAATGACCCGACGGATAACTGGTACAAGTACATTATGAACGTGGTCAAAAATGTGGATAACGACGTGCTCAAGACTGTGTTCACCAACTTCATCGTCAATGGCAACCTGATCGGCTGGAAGCGCCAGGAGGAGATTCGCCAGAAGTACAACTGCAATGTGCCCTGGGCCATTCTGCTGGATCCCACTTCTGCCTGCAACCTGCACTGCACCGGCTGCTGGGCCGCTGAGTATGGCAATAAGCTGAACCTGACCTTTGATGAGATCGACAACATTATCGAGCAGGGCAAGGAACTTGGCGTTTATATTTATATCTACACCGGCGGCGAGCCCCTGGTGCGCAAGGATGACCTGATCGCCCTGTGCAACAAGCACAACGACTGCATCTTCCTGTGTTTTACCAACTCCACGCTGATCGACGAGAAGTTTGCCGACGATATGCTCCGGGTCAAGAACTTTATCCCCGCCATCTCGCTGGAGGGCTTTGAGGAGGCCACCGATGGCCGTCGCGGCAGCGGCGTCTATGACAAGGTGCTGCACGCCATGTCCCTGTTGAAGGAGCGCCATCTGCCCTTTGGTATCTCCGCCTGCTATACCAGCGCCAATATGGACTCCATCACCAGCGAAGCTTTCATTGACAAGCTGATCGACTGGGGCGCTTACTTCATCTGGTACTTCCACTATATGCCCGTGGGCAACGACGCCAGCCCCGAGCTTCTGCCCACCCCGGAGCAGCGCCAGTATATCTATCACAAGATCCGGGACGATTACCGTCACCGCAAGCCGCTGTTCATCATGGACTTCCAGAATGACGGCGAGTATGTGGGCGGCTGCATCGCCGGCGGTCGGCGCTTCCTGCATATCAATGCCAACGGAGACTGCGACCCCTGCGTGTTCATCCACTATTCCGACTCTAATATCCGGGAGAAGACGCTGCTGGAGACGCTGACCTCTCCGTTGTTCATGGCCTATCATGATGGCCAGCCCTTCAATGAGAACCACCTGCGGCCCTGCCCCATGCTGGAGAATCCGGAGAAGATCCGCGAGATCATTGCCAAGACCGGCGCCCACTCCACCGATCTCCAGTCCCCGGAGAGCGTGGAGCACTTGACGGAAAAGACGGAGCCTTATGCCCGAAATTGGACGCCCTCCGCCAACGAGCTGTGGCAGTGCAGCCACAACTGCGCCGCCTGTGTCGGACATCCTGAGGAAAAGTAAACGGAAACAAAAAGGAAAAATCCCGCCGATTCCCGGCGGGATTTTTCCTGTAATGGGGTGTTAAATGCTGTGCGCCACGGCGTAGGCCTGACGCATGGCCTGTTGGACGGTGGCGGGCTTTTTGCAGTCGCCGATGATGGCGAAGCGGTCAGCGGTGTTGCTGAAGGCCAGCGCCTCGTCGGTCTTGGCGCGCATACCAAGGGAGATGACCACGCTGTCGCAGGGGATGGCGTGCTCCACACCCTCGGCGTCCAGATAGGTCACCCTGTCGTCCTCCACAGCGGTAACGGTGGCCTTGACCACGGAGTGGAAGCCGGGCAGCTTTTCCCAGGCGTCCTTGAACATGGAGTAGTAGTGGATGGCGGTGGATTCGGGAGCCAGCATATGGGTCATTTCCAGCACGGTGACTTCGTGACCCTTCTGAGCCAGATTCATACCGGCCTCCACGCCGACTTCGCCGCCGCCGATGACGACCACATTGTGGCCCACGGTCTCAGGGTGGATCATGGACTCGGTGGCAACCATGACATGGGGCTTGTCCAGACCGGGGATGGGGGGCTTGGCGGGGGAGGCGCCCAGCGCGGAGATGACCATGTCGAACCCCTCCGCCTGGACCATCTCGGGGGTGGCGCGGGTGTTGAGCTTCACGTCAATGGGCCGCTTTTCCACCTGATGGATCAGGTACTGCTTGAAGTCACGCAGTGTCCACTTGAAGGGGACAAAGTCGGCGTGATAGATCGCGCCGCCCAGATGATCTTCCGCCTCGTAGAGCGTGACCTTGTGGCCACGGTCGCACAGGTCCATGGCGGTTTTCATACCGGCGGGGCCGCCGCCGATCACGGCGATGCGCATACCGGGCTGAGCGGGAGACTCCAGCACATCCAGCCGATGCTCAATGCCGATCCTGGGGTTGACGGAGCAGACGGACACGAAGGGATCGTGGGGGCCGCGGCCGTGGCACTTGTTGCAGCGCAGGCAGGGCACCAGATCGTCTGCCCGGCCCTCCTGCATGAGCTGGACATAGTTGGGATTGGAGATAAAGGCGCGAGCGGCGGAGACGATGTCCACCTTGCCCTCGGCCACAGCGGCCTCCACATCGTCGAAGTAATGGAAGCCGCCAACGCAGGCAACCTTCATCTTCAGTCCCTTTTTCTTGGCGTTTTCCGCATACTTCAGGAAAGGAGTGTGCTCCTGCTCAAAGGGGATGGGGTGGTTGGGATCGGCCTCACCGGCGCGGAACTGGACGATGTCCACATAGGGCTCGGCCATCTTCAGGAACTCAACACCCTCGTCCATGGTGTAGCCGCCCTCGGGCTCCTCGCCGGAGAACAGGATCTCCACGATCATGTCCCGTCCGGCGGCTTCCCGAATCTTCTTGAGACACATCAGGGGGAACTTGGCGCGGTTCTCCAGGCTGCCGCCGTACTCGTCCTTGCGGGTGTTGGTCAACGGGGAGAGGAACTGGGTGGGCAGCTGACCACGGTAGCACAGGTGGATGGACACCATGTCAAAGTCAAGGAATTTCAGGATCTTGACCTGCTGTGCCAGACTGTCGGCGATGAACTCCATGTGCTCGGGAGTGGTGTTCAACAGCGCGGCCTTGACGGAGCGGGTCATCATATCGGACTGACCAAAGGGATCGACCTCCTCCTCAGACAGGGGACGGGAGTTGGCGATGTTGCTCAGCCGCAGGATCTCGAGGGATCCGTCGGGCTTCTGGAGCGGGTAGCCGGAGGGAGGGCCGACAAAGAAACCCATGCAGGCCACGGCGCCGTGATAGTGGATGGCGTCGGCCATCTGCATCAGGTAGTTCTGGCAGGCGGGATTGTAGAGGTCAAAATCGGGGAAGTGGGTGAAGTCGGCCTCCATGGGGACGATCATATCCCGGGAGAAGTTGTTGATGCCCATACAGGTGACAATGGCCGCGCCCGCCTTGGCTTTGTTGGCGTAGTGGGTGATGACGCTCTCGGCGGGGAAGGGTTCGTTACCCTGCAGGAAGTGGGGCAGAGAGTTGGAGACCTCCAGTCGGTTCTTCAGTACATGGCCGCGGACGACCAGCGGGGAGAGGACATGGGGATACTTGCTCATAGGGGGATCCTCCTTTTGAGTAAATCTTATAGTGATACAGGTAGAAAAGGGGGCCGGATCCCGCGAGTGGGATCCGGCCCTCCGGGTTTGCTTGAGACTTATGGAGTCAGCCTATTCGGTTGAAACTCAGCCCTGCCAATCGTAGTCGGTGATCTCAGCGGCCTTCTCCAGAATGGTGCGCATACCGTCGGTGACACCGTGCTTCTCGGCGCGGGTCAGGGCGTCGGCAGCCTTAGCCTCGAAGCAGGCGGACCAGAAGGTGTCGATGTCGGCGTCGCTCAGCTCAACGATCTTGTTGCCGGTCTTCTCCTCGATGGTGGCCAGGTCGGAAGCGATGGCGTCATCATACAGGGTGGCGGAGTAATCCTCAGTGGCGTCAGCGGCCTTCTGGATGCAGTCGCGCTGAGCGTCGGTCAGGCTCTCCCACCAGTCCAGGTTGACGGTGAAGAAGTTGCCGGCGGTGTAGGTGCCGTCCAGAGCCCAGTAAGGAGCAACCTCATACCAGGCCATGGAGACCATGGGAGCCAGACCCATCTGGGTGGCGTCGATCATGCCGCGGTCCAGAGCCTCATAGGTCTCGGGAGGAGTGACGGCGGTCACCTGGAAGCCCAGCTTTTCAAAGATGGCGGCGTCGAAGTTGCCGAAGGAAGAGGAACCGGCGACCAGGCTCTGCAGGTCAGTGAAGGGGAACTTGGCGGCCAGTGCGTTGGCACCGCCGGCGATGACGTTCAGATACTTGATGCCCAGATCCTCGGCCTCGCCTTGGATCAGAGCGGAGGTATCGGGATCGTCAAACATCAGGGTGTTGAAGTAGTCCAGAGCAGCCTGAGTGCCGCCGGGGGCAAAGCCGGGCATGGACAGGTAGGGCAGGGTGTCCAGATGGGGCATATGGCCCAGAGCAATCATATCCACAACGCCGTCCATAACGGCGTCCAGCTCGCCGGAAGCGTCAAACAGGGTGCCGCCCCAGGTGATGTCAACGTCGATCGCGCCGCCGGAGATCTCCTTCAGCTGATCGATAAAGTACTGCTCGATGGTACCGCCGGTCTCAGTCTCCTGATAGGTGGAGCTGAACTTGATGGTCAGGGGATCCACATCGCCGGTGGCCTCGGCCTTGTCGCCGGAACCGGC
>USIZ01000119.1 GCA_900554855.1 uncultured Eubacteriales bacterium
CTCCGGCTGGAGGTCATAGGTGGCCACCTTGGGAGAGGCCACGAGGCAGCGATCCTCACCGGGGAAGGTCTGCTCCACACCGCCGTTGAAGAAGAAGGTCACATGGGCGTACTTTTCCGTCTCGGCGATGCGCAGCTGGGTCAGGCCGCTGTCGGAAATATACTGGCCGAAGATGTTGTGCAGGCTCTCCTTGGGGAAGGCCACCTCCACGTTGGGCATGGTGGCGTCATAGGAGGTGGTGCACACAAAGTGGGTATCGAAGAAGCCGCGCTTGCGCTGGAAACCCTCAAAATCGGGATCCACCAGCGTGCGGGTGATCTCCCGCGCCCGGTCGGGGCGGAAGTTCATGAAGATGCAGGCGTCGCCCTCAGAGATGCAGGCGTCCCTGGTGCAGACCACGGGAATGAGGAACTCGTCGGTCACACCGGCGTCATAGCTTTTCTGAACGGCATCCACCGGGTCGGCGTTGAACTCGGCGCTCTCGCCGTACACCATGGCGGAATAGGCCTTTTCGACCCGATCCCAGTTGGTGTCCCGATCCATGGCATAGTAGCGGCCAGACAGGGTGGCGATCTGTGCGCCGTACTGCTGGCAGACCTGCTGCATCTCGGCCACATAGCCCTTACCGGAGGTGGGGGGCACGTCGCGGCCATCGAGGAAGCAGTGGACATAGACCTTCTCACAGCCCAGCTGATGGGCCATCTTCACGGCGGCCTTCATGTGCTCAATGTGAGAGTGGACGCCGCCGTCGCTGGTCAGCCCCATGATGTGGACGGCCTTACCGGCCTCTTTTGCGGCGGTCATGGCCTTCACATAGGCGGGATTCTGGAAGAAATCACCGTCGTCAATGGCTTTGGTGATCTTGGGCAGATCCTGAAACACGACCCGGCCCGCGCCGATGTTGGTGTGGCCGACTTCACTGTTGCCCATCTGTCCGGCGGGCAGACCTACGTCCAGCCCGGAGGCGGACAGGCGGGAACAGGAGTTCTCCGCGAAGAGCTTGTCCAGCACGGGGGTTTTGGCGGCGTGGACTGCGTTGCCCATGTCGCTGGTGCGCAGGCCGAAACCGTCCATAATAATCAGAATGGTAGGTGTTTTCATAATAACTCCGATCTAAGAAGCCCTCTGGCTTCGGAAAATCAATCCTGATTGGCTGCGTTGATGATGATGTTGAAGTCCTCGGGCTTCAGGGACGCGCCGCCGATCAGGCCGCCGTCCACATCGGGCTGAGCCAGCAGCTCAGCGGCGTTCTTGGCGTTCATGCTGCCGCCGTAGAGGATGGTGACGCTGCGGGCCACGCGGGCGCCGTACAGCTTGCGGATCACGGTGCGGATCTCCTCGTTGACCTCGTTGGCCTGCTCAGCAGTGGCAGTCTTGCCGGTGCCGATGGCCCACAGGGGCTCATAGGCGATGACCACGTGGCGCATCTTCTCGGCGGGCACGCCGGCCAGAGCAGTCTTGACCTGAAGGTCGATGAGCTCCTTGGTCACGCCCAGTTCACGCTGCTCCAGGCTCTCGCCCACACAGATGACGGGACGCAGACCGGCGGCAATGGCGGCGTGTACCTTCTTATTGACAATGATGTCGTTGTCATTCCAGTACTGGCGGCGCTCAGAGTGGCCGATGATGACATATTTTACGCCCAGGTCTTTCAGCATTTCAGCGGAGACCTCACCGGTGTAGGCACCCTTTTCCTCAAAGTGCAGGTTCTCGGCGCCGATGGCCACCCGGGTGTCCTTAAAAGCCTTCAGGGCGGCGGGGATGTTGACAAAGGGCACGCACAGCAACACCTCACACCACTTGGCCTTGGGCATGATGGCCTTCAGTTCGTCGGCGAATGCGCGGGTCTCGGTGGCGGTCTTATTCATCTTCCAGTTACCGGCGATGATCGTTTTGCGATAACGTCTGTTCATAGTGATTCTCCTTATTCCTTTTGTGATAGATGCGCCCGGCCGTGGGCGGGAGAGGTTCGTTTCGATTTTATGGAAGGATCGCACAGCACTGACTTCCGGTTTGATATAGAGGTCGGTGCTGTGGGATCCTGGCGGGATAGGTGCGCGGCAGGAAAGCCGACCCGCTCAGACTGCGCCGCAGGCCGGTCGACTCCCCCCGAGGGGAGCCGAGCCGACCTTGTGCGGATCGTAAAATTATTTATCCAGCAGGCAGACAACACCGGGCAACGCTTTGCCCTCCATGAACTCCAGGCTGGCGCCGCCGCCGGTGGAGATATGGGTCATCTTGTCGGCATAGCCCAGCTGCTCAACAGCGGCTGCGCTGTCGCCGCCGCCCACGATGGTGATGGCGTCGGTCTTGCTCAGGGCCTCAGCCACGGCCTCGGTGCCCGTGGCAAAGGCGGGGAACTCGAACACGCCCATGGGGCCGTTCCAGATGACGGTGCCCGCATCGGCCACGGCGCTGGTGTAGAGCTCCACGGTCTTGGGGCCGATGTCCAGACCCATCCAGCCGTCGGGGATCTCACCGGCGGGGACGACCTGGCTCTTGGCATCGGCGGCGAAGGCGTCGGCCACGACGGTATCCACCGGCAGCAGCAGCTTGACGCCCTTGTCGGCGGCCTTCTTCACCATCTCGTTGGCGTAATCTTCCCAATCGGCCTCCAGCAGAGAGGTGCCGATCTTGCCGCCCTGAGCGGCGGCAAAGGTGTAGGCCATGCCGCCGCCGATGATGATGGTGTCGGCGATCTCCAGCAGGTTGTTGATGACGCCGATCTTGCTGCTGACCTTGCTGCCGCCCAGAATGGCGACCAGAGGACGCTTGGGGTTGGCCAGCGCGCCGCCGATGATCTCCAGCTCTTTCTGAATAAGGAAACCGGACACGGCGGGCAGGTAGTCGGCCACACCGGCGGTGGAGGCGTGGGCGCGGTGGACGGTGCCGAAGGCGTCGGAGACGTAGACACCGTCTGCGCCGGCCAGATCGGCCAGTGCCTTGGCAAAGGCGGGATCGTTCTTCTCCTCGCCCTTCTCAAAGCGCAGGTTCTCCAGCAGCATGATCTGACCGGGCTGAAGGGCGGCGGCCTTGGCCTTGGCGTCCTCGCCCACCACATCGCTGGCGAAGATGACGCTCTTGCCCAGCAGCTCCTCCAGCCGTTTGGCCACAGGGGCCAGGCTCAGCTCGGGCTTGACTTCTCCCTTGGGCTTGCCCAGATGGGAGCAGGCGATGACGGCTGCGCCCTGATCCAGCAGATACTGGAGGGTGGGCAGAGCGGCGCGGATGCGCTTGTCATCGGTGATGGCGCCGGTCTTCTTATCCTGGGGCACATTGAAGTCGCAGCGGCAGAGCACCTTCTTGCCCTTCACGTCGATGTCGGTGACGGTTTTCTTGTTGTAATTCATGCCGAAAAAGCTCCTTTCGAGTGTCGGGCCGGTCAGAATTTTCTGCCCGTGCCCATCTCGCCCTCGCCCAGCAGACCGGGGAAACCGTTCTGCCGCAGCGCTTCATAGGTGAGAATGGCGACAGAGTTTGCCAGATTCAGGCTTCTTGCGTTTTCATACATGGGAATGCGGATACATTGTTCCCGGAACCGTTCCCGGAAATCCGGCGGCAGTCCGGCAGTCTCCTTGCCGAAGAACAGCCAGCTGTCCGGCGAGAACCGGGCTGCGGAGTAGTCCTGCGGTGCCTTGGTAGTGGCCAGCCAAAGATCCTCCGCCGCTTCGGGATGGGCAGCGAAGAGTGAGTCCAGATCGTCCCAGACGTGCAGATCCACCATGGGCCAGTAATCCAGCCCGGCGCGGCGCACGGCCTTTTCGCTGATGTCAAAGCCAAGCGGACGCACCAGATGCAGTCGGGAACGGGTGGCCGCGGCGGTGCGGGCGATGTTCCCGGTGTTCTGGGGGATCTCCGGTTCCACCAATACTAAATTCAGCACCAAACCACTCCTTTTTAATCCAAGGCCATTTTAATACTTACTGTACGGAAATTCAACCTCAAAAGCATAAAAATTTTGATTTTAGTCGAGATTTTATCAAAAAATGTTCGCGGTTTTAAATTGAACTTTTGCCAAACTGCTTTATATTTCTGCAAAAATTTGTACTTTTTGGCAGAAATGGCAGGTGCAAAGCAATTTGGCTCGGGCCATGACGGAGGCTGGTATATGATCTGCTGCGGGGCAAATGTGTTGAGTAATCGACAATTCGCAGATGCGATTTATTTTGGAAACACAATAAGAAAGGGTATATTTAATTCTGAAAACTAGAACAGAACGGGGCGAATCGGTATAATGTGACCATTCCAAACCACCAATTTGTGATTTTGAATCAAAGGAGCGAACACTTATGAAGTTTCAGAATATTGTCCTGATCGGCGGCGGCGTGCTGGGCAGCCAGATCGCCTACCAGACCGCCTATGCGGGCTTTCACACCACCGTCTATCTGCGCAGCGAGGCCTCCGTTGAGCGGGCCAAGCCCAAAGTGGCGCGGCTGCACGAGATCTACCGCGCAGAGCTGACCGCCGCAAAGGCGGGCGGCGGCCCGGTGAGCCGGGGCCTTGTATTCAACGAGACCGATCTCTCCAAAGTGGACTTCGACCGGCTGCTGGCCAATGCCGACCGGGCGTTTGAAGAGCTTGCTTACTGCACCGACCTGGCTGAGGCGGTGAAGGATGCGGATCTGGTCATCGAGGCGCTGGCGGAGAATCCTCAGACCAAGGTCGAGTTCTATGAAAAGCTGTGCCCGCTTCTGCCGGAAAAGACCATTATTGCCACCAACTCCTCCACCCTTCTGCCCAGTGTGCTGGCGCCGTCCACCGGCCGGCCGGAGAAGTTCCTCGCCCTCCACTTTGCCAACAGTATCTGGCGGGGCAACACTGCCGAGGTCATGGGTCATGCGGGTACCGATCAGACGGCTTACGATCAGGTGGTGGACTTCGCCGTCCAGATCGGCATGATCCCCCTGAAGCTCAAGAAGGAGCAGCCGGGCTATATCCTGAACACCCTGCTGGTGCCCTTCCTGAGCGCGGCGGAGTATCTGCTGGTCAACGACATCTCCGATGTGGAGACCATCGACAAGACCTGGATGCTGGCCACCGGCGCGCCCATGGGTCCCTTCCGCATCCTCGATGTGGTTGGCATCACCACGGCGTACAACATTGCCAGTAATTACCCGGATGCCAAGGATCCTGACAGCCTTCATGGCCGGATCGCCAGGCTGCTCAAAGAGGAATACATCGACAAGGGCAAGACCGGTCTCAGCGCAGGCGAGGGCTTCTACAAATACAACTGAAGCATATAATAAAATGAACGACG
>USIZ01000120.1 GCA_900554855.1 uncultured Eubacteriales bacterium
ACCAGCAGTTCTCCGCCCCGGTTATCCACAGCGGCCTGCTGCTGATGCGTCAATGTCACGCCCATAGGTCAGTCACCCTCCTTCTCGTCACTGCGCTCTTCCTCCTCCAGCTGCTCCCAGAACTCGGTTCCCTTGACCGGGTAGAGGTAGCGGCTGCGCTCGCCGCAGCGTCCGTCTTCAAAATGACAGGCAGAAGCGTAGTCGCACCAGGCGCAGGCGGTGCGGCGCTCATCCCGGTACCACGGGTCGGCCTGAATATTGCCGGAGCCGATCTCCTGTGCGATTTGGCGCAGGATGTGATGGATGTGCTTGCGCAGCTTGCCCAGCTGCACCGCCGAGGCAAGCGCGTCGCCGGAGATGGCCCCGGTGCGTTTGCTGACGCGCACAGGCAGGAACCGGGCCTCGCTGCCCAGCGGGATATGCTCCATGGCGTCCACCACATTGGCGTCATTTAAAATGAGGCCGCTTCTGCGCATCTTGGAGTCCAGTTCCTTCCGGCGGCTCTCCTCATCCATGGTGCGGCTTCCGGTCAAATGCTCCTCTCGGGCAGGCAGGTAAAGCACCCCCGCCGGAACAACGGGTCGATCCACTCCAGGCATTCCCTTTTCCTCCAGAGTGAAGAGATAGAGCAGCATCTGGAGATTCAGGCCATGCCACACGTCCGTGAGATCAAAGGATTTGTGTCCGGTCTTATAGTCCATGACCCGGACATAGAGCCGCCCATTGTGCTCCCAGCCGTCCACCCGGTCCACAAAGCCGGAGATGGACACCTGTACGCCGTTCACCTTCAGCTGGACCGGCGGCAGAGTCTCATTTCGGCCAAAGCCAAGTTCAAAGGCAATGGGCTGGAAGTCGGAATTCTGGAGCTCCTCCACCATCTGCTCCACCACCTGTTCGGCGGAGTTGGCCAGACGGCGGAACAGGTAGCGGAATCGAGGCGTCTTGTCCTCCAGTCCGCCGATGCTCTCCCGGATATACTGCTCCGATGCCGCCCGAGCCAGGCTGCGGATCTGATCCGCGTCCACCGCCGACACACCGCCCAGCCGCTTTGCCTCGGACAGGACGTGCTCCAGCACATAATGAACAAAGGTGCCCGCCTCTGGAGCGTCCAGTCCAGCGGGCTTTCTGGCCTGAGCTTTCAAACCGTATTTCAAAAAATAAGCATAATGACAGGACTTCACCTGATCCATCCGGGAGGCGGACAGCCGCACCGTGCCGCGATAGAGCTCCTCCACCGCCGCTCGGGTCAGATTTTCCCGGCGCTCATCCATGGCATTCAGCGCCCGATGCGCCGTCTCCCCCCGGGTCAGCTCCGCCAGATCGGCCAGCATGATCCGGTCGCCCCGGGCGGAGGAGGCGTCCAGTGCCGGGATCAGGGCGGACGGAAGCCGTCCGCGTTCGGGCGTGCACTCCACATCAGGGAACAGCTCCCGCAGTCGATGGATCACAAAGCTGGGGCGCTTTTCCGCCCCGTCCACATCGTGGGCGGAATAGCTCAGGCAGAGCCGCTCCGACGGCATGGTACAGCACTCGTAGATCAGCATCATCTCCCGATCCATCCGCTGATCCTGATCCAGGGCCGTCTCCACGCCGCCGAACTGAGCCAGCAGGGCACGATCCTCATCGGTCAGCAGGCAGCTCTCGCCGCCCACCATGGGCATGCTCTCGTCATCCGCCCCCAGCAGGAACAGGATACGGCCGCTGGCATGGCTCACCCGCGCCATGTCGCTGCAGGTCACCCGGTCGAGGGAGACCGGGATCGTACCCACCTGATACTGACTGAGCACCAGACGAAACAGATCGGCAAACTCTGCCAGCGTCATGCTGTCCTCTCCCAGCAGGTCGGAGCACTGCTCCAACGCGCCGGTGAGGATCTGCCATACCTGGCGGTATTCCTCCGCCTCCCGCAGCTCGCCTGCCGCGCACAGCTCGCCCGCCCGGCGCTTCAGGCATTCGGGCAGGCTGATCTGCTCCAGGAAGTCATAGACAGCCTGTGCCCACGCCTGACCGCTGGACAATTTCCGATGTCTCAGCGCTTCCAGAGGGGCGATCACGCGTCGGCGCAGCTCGTCCAGCCGGGCCACCAACTCCCTGTCCTCATCATGCCAGCTCTGGCCGTAGCCGCCCGGATGCCAGCTCCACGGCTTTTCCGTCGTCCAGCGGGAGCCGCGGACGTCCCAGCGCAGCACATAGTTTTCCAGCTCGTCCCGTTCCTCTGCCGTGATGCCGGTCAGGCCGGTCTTCAGATAGCGGAAGACATCCTCATACTCATAGCCTCCGGCCGTAGCGTCCAGCGCCGCTGTCAGCAGAGTAAGTACCGGCTTTTGCAGAATGTCATCCATCCGGCTCAGGAAGATCGGGATCTGATAGCGTGCAAACACCGACTCTAATCGGTCGCCCCAGCCGGAAAGGTCACGCACCGCCACGGTAATATCACGGAAACGCACACCCTTCTCCCGGACAAGGCGCAGGATCTCCTCCGCCGCTTCGGATGCCTCCTGATAGGGGTCGGCGCAGCATTGCAGAGAAATATGCTCCGCCGGGCGTTCAAACACCGCAGACGCACCGGAAAACAAGTGCCGCTCCAGAAAAGAGAACTCCGGCTCCAGCATCTCAGGCAGGGGCAGGCACTCATATTCCATGCGGGTGCCACTCTCCCGGGCCAGTGAGGTCAGTGCCAGCGCCGTATGGCGCACCGGGGTAAATACCGACGCGCCGCTCATATCCAGCGTGTCACACCTCAAGCCGGCGATGACCAACTCCGACTGGCGCAGCATGACCCCCAGCACCAGCCGCTCCTGTGGAGTAAAATCAGTAAATCCGTCCAGAAAGACCGCTTTCCCCCGGAAATAATCGGTGCCCCGCAGAGTATCCGCCAGACGGGACAGCTTGTCTCGGGGATCTTCCGCCCGCTGGGCGGTCAAAGCATCATAAGCACCCAGCACAAGGCCAAGCTCCCGCAGGCGCCGGCCGCGCTCCGGCTCGGACTCCCCCGCCTCCAGCAGCAGTTCCGGTGGGATGCAGTAGCTCTTACACTCGTCTGCCGTGGCCAGCAGACTGGTCAGAAAACCGGCCTTCTCCCCCGCCTGACGGTAAACGTTCAGTTCTCCGCGCAAACGCCGGACCGCCAGATGCATGAGCAGCAAACGGCCGCCCTTGTCCAGCACCGGCCGGGCACTTCCGCCTTTCTCCTGAAAGACTCGCTGAGCCAGCCGGGAAAAGGTGAGCACTTCCGCACGGGCGGAGATTGAGTCTCCCCCGATCGCACACAGACGCCGCTCAGTGACGTGGGAATACTGCTCCGGTACGATGACCAAGCTGCACCGCCCGGGCACACGCTCCGCCGCCGCACGCAGCACGGCCTCGCTGATCTGATCCTGATTTCTGCCCAGCAGCAGCTTGAGCATAGAACCGCCCCGTTTCTCTTCTGGAATAATTGCATTTATCATACCATAAAAAGTGTCCCAAAAGATGGACTATGCATAGAATATTTTGCGGCGGGCAAAATTTCACGTCAAACTTTTTTCATAAATCTGTTGACAAGCCGAAAGAATGGCGCTATACTTCAACACAACAAACCGTTGAGGAAGAGGAGTAGTTCTCCAGACCACCGGGCAAAGCGAGCTGCGAAGGGTGTGAGCGCAGCACCGGCCGGAGGATGAATGGCCTTCCGAGGGCGGCCCAAACAAGATCCATGTGATCTGTGATCTTCAGTAGGCGCCGACGGGAACCCGCCCGTTACCCCAGGGACTGCGTAGGAACAGCGCAGGGTTTAAAGTGGACGATTTTCATCTACATCGTCAATTTGGGTGGTACCGCAGGAGTCAGGCTCTTGTCCCATAGTGGGACAGGGGTCTTTTTGTTTACCCTTTTGCGGATGGCCTGCCATCTAAGTTTTATTCTCTAGGAGGAATTTACAATGAAAAAACTGCTTGCTCTGATGATGGCACTGGCCATGGTGCTGGCGCTGGCCGCCTGCGGGAGCACCGGCACAGGCTCTGCCAAATCCGCCGCCGATGGCTCCGGCTCCGCCGCTGTCGGCAATGCTGACGGCAAAACCTACAAGGTCGGTATTGTCAACTGGGTCGATCACGCCTCTCTGAACCAGATCATCGAAAATCTGGAAGCAGAGCTGGACCGGCAGGGCGAGGCGATGGGCGTCACCTTCGACTATCAGGATTATTACGACAATGCGCAGGCCGATCAGAGTGTGCTGAGCCAGATCGGCGCCAACATGATTGCCGATGATGTGGACATCGTTGTGGCCGTGGCCACCCCCAGCGCCGCCGTCATGAAGAGCGCGCTGGAGGACACCGACATTCCCGTGGTCTTCTCCGCCGTCACCGACCCGGTCATCGCCGGCCTGGTGGACAGCATGGACGCCCCCGGCTGCAATGTGACCGGCACCTCCGATGCGCTGAACACGGAGTCCATCATGAATCTGATCCTGGCCGCCAACCCCGACTGCGACTATGTGGGCCTGCTCTATGACACCGCGCAGGACTCCTCCACTCAGGCGATCGCCGATGCCAAGGCTTTTCTGGACGGCAAGGGCATTCAGTACATCGAAAAGACCGGCTCTACCACTG
Source organism: uncultured Eubacteriales bacterium (assembly GCA_900554855.1). GTDB lineage: Bacteria > Bacillota > Clostridia > Oscillospirales > Oscillospiraceae > UMGS1766. The sequence goes on from USIZ01000120.1 coordinate 4,590, forward strand.
GCGACGTCCAGCTGGCCGCTCAGGCGCTGATCTCCGAAGGCGTTGACGCCGTATTTACTCCCACTGACAACACCGTCATGGACGCCGAGCTGTCCATCTATGAATCCTTCATTGAAGCCGGTATCCCCCACTACACCGGCGCTGACTCCTTTGCCCTGAACGGCGCGTTCCTCGGCTATGGCGTCGATTACGCCAAGCTGGGCGAGGCCACCGGCAAAATGGTCGTGGACATTCTGGTCAACGGCACAGATCCCGCCCAGACTGCGGTTCAGACCTTTGATAACGGCATTGCCACGGTGAACACGGAGACCTGTGCCGCGCTGAATCTGGATCTGGACACCATCAAGCAGGCATTTGCCCCCTACTGCACCTCCGTTCAGGAGATCACCACCGCAGAGAGCTTTGAATAAACCATCGCACAACGATAACCCTTGTGACCGGGCGGCCTGTGCCGCCCGGTTACCGCCATGTATATCGCATCTTATTTATTATATTTATTAAATGAGGAGGGATCATCTTGTTCTTTACATGGGATCTGATCCAAAACGCATTGGAGCTGGGCCTGATCTATGGTCTGGTAGCGCTGGCTCTGTTCTTGAGCTACTCCATGCTCAATGTATGCGACCTGTCTACCGACGGCTGCTTCA
>USIZ01000121.1 GCA_900554855.1 uncultured Eubacteriales bacterium
AGCAGCAGAATGTCCGGCTTGACTGCCAGTGCGCGGGCAATGCACAGGCGCTGCTGCTGACCGCCGGACATACCGAGGGCACTGGACTTCAGACGATCCTTGACCTCGTCCCAGATGGCGGCGTCCTTCAACGCCTGCTCCACGATGCCGTCCAGTTCGCCCTTGTTCTTGATGCCGTGGGTGCGGGGGCCGTAAGCCACGTTGTCATAGATGCTCATGGGGAAGGGATTGGCCTTCTGGAACACCATGCCGATCTGGCGGCGCAGCCAGGTCACGTCGGTGCCGGGGGCAAAAATATCGGTGCCGTTATAGCTGACCAGGCCCTCGATGCGCACGCCCTCTACCAGGTCATTCATGCGGTTCAGCGTTTTCAGGAAAGTGGACTTGCCGCAGCCGGAGGGGCCGATCAGCGCCGTCACCTGATGATCCGGGATCTCAATATCAATGGAGTGAAGCGCCTGCTTCTCCCCATACCAGAGATCCAGCTTCTTTGTCTCAATAATTCCAGCCATAAATCAGGCACCCTTTCGTTTCAGTTTTTTTGCGGCCAGATTTGCCGCCAGATTCAGAATGAAGGTCAAAATCATCAAAATCGTCGCAATACCAAAGGCTACGCCCACCTCGCCGCGCTCGCTGGCGAACACATAGAGCGCCACCGTCAGCGTTGCGGAGGAGGAACTCATGGCAGTGATGAAGTCATTCAGCACCAGACCGAAGCCCGCGGTGAACAGCAGGGCCGCCGACTCACCCACGATGCGGCCAATGGCCAGGATGCAGCCGGTGACGATACCGTCAACGGAGTTGGGCAGCACGACGGTGCGCACCATGTGCCACTTGCCGCTGCCCAGCGCCAGCGCGCCCTCCCGGTAGGAATTTGGCACGGTTTTCAAACTCTCCGTGGTGTTGCTGATGATGGTGGGCAGCACCATGACCACCAGAGTCAGGCCGCCGGCCAGAATGCCCGGCTTCAGACCCAGTACCTGGATGAAGAACAGCATACCCACCAGGCCGAAGATAATGGACGGGATGCCGGTCAGGGTCTCCGTGGCGAAGCTGATGAGCCGAACCACCTTCTTGTTCTTGGCGTACTCCGTCAGGTAGATGGCTGCGCACACACCCAGCGGCACCACGATGATCATGGATACGATGATAATATAGAGCGTATTCAGGATGTTTGGCAGGATGCCGATGGTGTTCGTCCGGTAACTGGACTGGGTGCTGATGAGCTGCCAGCTCAGGTTCGGAATACCCCGGAAGAAGATGTAACCGATCAGGAAAACCAGCAGGGCACAGGTGATGCCGGCGCAGAGGTACATAAGCCCCCGCAGCAGCGCATCCTTCGCCTTGCGGCCAAAGGAACGACCTTGTGTTTTCATATTAAGCACGCTCCTTTTTGATGACCAGCGTCAGAAAGGCATTGATGAGCATAATAAAGAGGAAAAGAACCAGACCGATGGAAAACAGCGCCTGACGCTGGAGGGATCCATAGGCGGCATAGGACATTTCGGAGACAATGGCAGTGGTCAGGAAGCGCACAGACTGGAACAGTCCGGGCATATTGGCCACATTGCCGGACACCATGATGATGGCCATAGCCTCGCCGATGGCACGGCCCACGCCCTGCACCACTGCGGTGGCCACACCGCTGCGGGCGGCGTGGAGAGATACTTTAAAATAGGTCTCCGTCTCGGTGGCGCCCAGCGCCAGAGAGGCTTCCTCATACTCCCGGGGCACCGCCCGGAGCGCAGTCTCAGACACGTTGATGATATAGGGCAGGATCATGACCGCTAGCACCAGAATGGCCGCCAGCAGGCAGGCGCCGGAGGAAAGCTTGAACGCCTTCTGAATGGCGGGCACCAGCACTACCATGCCGACAAGGCCATAGACCACGGACGGAATGCCGGCCAGCAGCTCCACAGCGGTGTGGATCACTTTGGCCAGTTTTGGGGGCGCGACCTTGGCGAGGAACACGGCGGTCATAATGCCCAGCGGCACACCGATGACCACTGCGCCGGCCGTGCCATAGATGCTGGTCAGGATAAAGGACAGAATGCCGAAATTCTCCGTTCCGGCCGCCCACTTCTGACCGAACAGAAACTTGATCGGGCCGACCTTCAAAATTGCAGGCAGGCCGGAGATGATGAGATAGATGCTGATGAACAGCACAAAGGCCACCGACAAAATGCCGCAGATCAGGAAAAAGATGTGAAACCCGGTCTCCAGCGGAGACAACTTACGTTTCTTCATAGACAGAAACTCCTTTGCTTGGAAAGAAGCCCCTGCAAGTCTTCTGCAGGGGCTTCCTGATTGACTCGGTATCTCGTTCGGACTCAGGCCACAGGCACCGCGCCGGCGTTGCGGATCAGGTCAGCGGCGTCAGCGGAGGTGGCGAAGTCGAAGAAGGCCTGAGCAGCTTCGCTGAGCTCGGCGCCCTCCTTGGTGACCATCACGAAGGGGCGCTGGATCTCATAGGAGCCGTCCTTGACGGTCTCTTCGGTGCAGGCCACGCCGTTCACGGTCAGGGCCTTGATGCCCGACTGGCCTTCCACAGCGGAGAGGGAAGCGTAGCCGATGGCGTTCTCGCTGCTGGCCACAGCGGAGATGACAGCGCCGGTGGAGGTCAGCTCCTGAGAGAGCACGCACTTGTCCTTGGTGTCGGTGATGGACTCAAAGCCGTCGCGGGTACCGGAGCCGGACTCACGGCCGATGCAGGCGATCTCCAGATCGGCGCCGCCGACCTCAGACCAGTTGGTGATCTCGCCGGTGTAGATCTTGCTGATCTGCTCGACGCTCAGGTCGTCCACACCGCAGTTGGCGTTCACGATGACGGCGATGCCGTCCAGTGCGACGGTGGTGCCCACCAGACCGGTCTCAGTATCCTTCAGCGCGCGGGAGGACAGGCCGATGTCGCAGGATCCGTTGGAAGCGGACTCAACGCCGGTGCCGGAACCGGTGGGATCATAGGTGACGGTAACGTCCTTGTTCTGAGCCATGAACTCCTCCATCAGGGAGCCGATGACCTTCTCCATGGAGGTGGAACCGTTGGTGGAGACCGTGCCGCTCAGCGCCTTGCCGGAGTCGGCGGGGGTATCCTTCTTCTCATCCGTGGTGGCGGAAGAAGCGGCGGAAGCGCCGCCCTTATTGGAATCAGTGCTGCCATTGGAACCGCAGGAGGCCAGAGCAAAGACCATGGCCAGAGCCAGCATCAGGCTAAGTACTTTTTTCATAGTTTTCTTTTACCTCGTTTCAAATTTTAGATTGTGTTTCCCGAGTACGTCTGCTATTAAACCGCACCCATCTAAAATCTGAAACCAAAGCAATGTAAAACCTGCGTTAAACTTTCAGACGCACTATTTAGAATGTTAAATTTGTCTCGAATGCAGACAAAAAAAGCACCCATCAGGTGCGATCTGTGCGCCTGATGGGTGCAAAAAGTTTGATTTTAAAACACAATGCTGATGGAAGTTCCCTTCCCTGGCTCGCTCTCCAGCTCCAGACGGGCGTTGTGGTACTGGGCTCCGTGCTTGACGATAGACAGGCCCAGCCCGGTGCCGCCCACTTCCTTGCTGTGGCTCTTATCCACTCGATAGAAACGCTCAAAGACCCGGGGCTGATCCGCATAGGGAATGCCGATGCCGGTGTCGCGGACCGTCAGACGGACACTGCCGCCGTCGCGGCGAACAGACACATCCACCGTCCCGCCGGGGCGATTGTACTTGATGGCATTATCGCACAGGTTATAGACCATTTCATTCAGGATCTGCCACACACCGCTGATCGTAACGTGCTCGCCAGACAGGCTGAACATCACATTCTGCCGCTCGGCAACGTTCTGAAGGTTGGCGATGATCTCGTCGCAGAGGTCATAGAGATCCACCTGCTCCGACTCGAACAGCTTGGAGTTCTCATCCAGCCGACTCAGGCGGATGATGTCGTTGACCAGATCGATGAGCCGTCTGGCCTCCCGGTAGATATCCCCGGCGAATTCCTTCACCTTCTCGCCGGTGACCATGCCCTCCTTCATCAACTCGGCAAAGCCGGTGATGGAGGTAAGCGGTGTCTTCAGTTCATGGGACACATTGGCGGAGAACTCCTGGCGCAGTTTTTCCCGCTGTTCCCGCTCCGTCACATCCATGAGCAGGACGGCCACACCGGCCACCTGGCCGCTGGACACCACCGGGTTGGCAATGACCTGCCAGGAAATGCCGCCGATCTCCTGCACGGTCTCGGTGCGCACGCCAGCCAGCGCCGCCTCCACCGTGGTCAGCACTTGAGGAAGGCAGTTATCCCTGCGCAGATTGGTGATCTCCTCCGCATTGCCGTCTCCCAGCATCCGCAGCGCGCTGTGGTTGGCGGAGAGCACATTGGTCTTATAGTCCACCAGCAGGAAACCCTCGCTCATGTTATCCGTCAGGGCGGAAAATTCCCGCTGACGCTGGCTGAGCTCATCCATCTGACGGCGGATGGTGCGGTTCTGCTCCTGGATGCGCTTTACCAGCGGTTCCAGCTCGCCGTAAGTCTCCTCAACCACTGGGTGATCGAGGTCGATCCGGTTGATGGGATCGACAATATGCCGGGCCAGACGGAAGGCCATCAGCATACAAATCAGCAAAACCGCCGCCGCGACGCCAAGGAGCGGCGGCATCATCATGAGCAGCATGGCCATGACGGTTTTCTGGGTGCAGGACACCCGAAGCACCGTTCCGTCACCCAGCCGAACGGCGTAATACAGCGTGCGCTCCATCAAAGTCTCCGAAAAATGGCTTCCATCGCCCTCCCCGTTCCGGAGGGCCTCAGCGATTTCCTTCCGGTTCAGATGGTTCTGCATGGTGGCCGGATCCGCCGCACTGTCATAGCGCACCGTGCCGTCTGCGTCCACCCAGGTGACCCGGGCATCCGACCGCAACGTGTTCAGATAGGACTCCCCCGAAAGTTCCATGCCGTGGGCGATGTAATTGGCCTCTGTGCGCAGCTGACTGAAAGCCTGTTTTTCATAGTGCTGAAACAGCACTCCCAGAAACAGTCCGCAGCAGAGCACCAGCACCAGCACCTCTACCAGCAGATAGTTCTGAAATATTTTCTTTCTCATTTGCTTCCTTCCAGCTTATAGCCCACGCCCCGGACCGTCTCAATACAGCTGCCGGCCTCGCCCAGCTTGGCGCGCAGTGTGCGGATATGAACGTCCAGCGTGCGGTTCTCCC
>USIZ01000122.1 GCA_900554855.1 uncultured Eubacteriales bacterium
GCTCTTCCGATCTCTCTGTCTCCTCGATCTCGCCAAGTCCCAGTGCAGAGAGGTCAATGGCCGTGTTCCACTGCCGCTCTCCCATTTTGATCCAGCCCGTGCCGCCCAGCACGCAGTTGGCCCGGCTCTGATTCAGCTTCCACGCCTCCTCCAGCGTTTCCGCCCGTTTGAATTGTTTAAATTTCAGCATATGTCGCATTCTCCTTTGAGTAACCGTATAAAAAGCGTTTACTGTACGGGGATAATAAGATACTCTACTTTTCCGCCGCAGACCGCGCCGCCAGTGCTGTTGAGCGCGTAGTGCCCGATCATCGGCGCATTCTCTGCCAGCGCACGCAGGGCGTCCCGCTTGGCGCTGGCCTCGCTGATGCCGCCGCCGATCGTTCCGGCGATGGAGCCGTCCGGGAACACCAGCATCCTGGCTCCCTCGCTCCGGGGCGTGCTGCCCTCGCAGTTGACCAGCGTCACCATGGCGTAGGGCATTTTTCCCAGTGCGTCGATGACCGTCGGGGTGAGCGGAGCCTCCAGCCCCAGCGTGTGGCGGCACCGGATAAGCTCCGCCACAATGGACACAGCGATCTCCGCCGGAGTCTCTGCCCCGATCTTCAGGCCGATCGGACTGTGGACACTGTCAATGGCTCCTGTGTCAAATCCTTCCTCTGTCAGCATCTTCCGGGTGGCTGCCACTTTACTGCGGCTGCCCATCATGCCCACATAGCCGTGGGGCAGCGCAAGCGCAGTTTTCAGGCACACCCAATCATCCTGATGGCCCCGGGTCATAATGGCGTAAAAGGCATTGGACCCAAAGGCGCCGCTTTGCAGATTTTCCGCAAAATCGCCGCAGCGGCAGTCGATGTCCGCGCCGAACGTTCCCTCCGCCAGCACCTCGGGCCGGTTCTCCAGTACCGTCACCTGGAAGCCCACCGCCCGGGCCGCTGGGGCAAGGCACCGGGCCACATGGCCGCCGCCGCAGATCACCAGCCGGGCCGGTGCAGAGAGGGTCTGGCAAAAAGTCCTGCCCTCTGGCAGCGTTCCCAGCGTGCCGCCGCTCCAGCGCAGCCTTTCCTCCCCCAGATGCCCGGGCTCCAGACTGCTCTCCAATGTGGGGCTCTCCCCCGTCAGTAGAAGCCCGCGCAGCTTTTCGTAAAATTCAGTTCTCACGTTCCGACCTCCAATGGCAGACCGCCTCCAATACCCCGCCGCCGATGGCGAGGGCTTTATCCGAAATAGTAAAGCAGTGCTCCCGCACACAGCGTGCGTCCACGTCGCCGGCCTTGAAGCCCGCCTTCGGCACAAGCGTTCCGGCGGGCAGAATACCCCGCAGGCAGCCCGTGATCCGGCTGACCACCGGCTGACCCGCCACCCGTGCCACCGTCTCCCCGGCATTCACCGCATCGCCGATCTCTTTCAACGGCTCAAACAGGCCGCCGCAGGGCGTGCGCAGCACCCGCTCCACCGTGTAGCCCCCCACACTGCCGGGAATACCGGTGTTCGGGATGGCGGAGCCGGAATAGATGCACCGGCCCAGCGTGTGGCCGCGCATGGTCTCAATAACGCAGTGGCAGTTCTCCCCTGCCGTAAAGCCGGGGCCCACGCCGATCACCAGCGGTGCGTCGATGATGCAAGTGCCCAGATTGCGTTTGGCCAAAATGGCATCCACCACCACATCCGGGTGCAGATCCCGGACTGCTCGTCCGTCCGGGTCGGGCAGGATCGGGATCTCCCCCCGCGCCAGTGCGGCTTCTGCGCCGGACGGGCTGTCGCAGCGCACTGCGGCGACTCCCTCCACTTCACAGCGCCGCGTCCACATGGCCTGACAAAAGGCCGCCTTCCATCGCACCGCCGTGGGGTGTTCCAGATCGGTCATTGCCACGGAAAAGCCGCTCCGACAGAGCCGCCAGCCAATGCCGGAGGCAATGTCTCCGGCTCCTCGTATCAAAATCAGCACTTTATATGGCTCTCCTTCAATTGGGTCACATAGGCCTCTACGCCCCGTTCCTCCAGCCGACGGACGAGCGCCTCCCCCTGCACCTGAAGCGCCGGGGTGTCCGCCTGATTGAGCAGAACGAGCTTGGGCGCTTCGCTCCGGGCGGCGCTCAGCCCCCGCTCCAGCAGCGCGGCGCACAATGCTTCATCCACCGTGCGCACCGGGTCGATCCCGGCCTCCCGCCAGCCGTGGAGCACTTCCCCCGCCGGACGTCCCAGCGCAGCAAGTCCCGCCAGCTCGATGACCAGCCCGGCGTCCGGCGGCATCACCGGCTCAAAGGTGCGGTGGTACTTCAGCGGCAGGCACCGACTCCCGTCCGCCTCTACAAGGATGCGGTCAACTCGCAGCTGCGCATACCAGGTCGTCGGAATGCCGGTCAGCTTATAGTGCTCCGCATCCGGGTGCCCGGCCAGCACCGCCCGTCCGGGGATAAGCTGTCGGTTTAAATTCTCCACCGAGTCCGGGCAGACCGCTTCAGGCGTCCAGCCCAGATGGGTCGTCGTAGTGAGCAGCACCCGTTCGCCCCGGCGGGCGCACGTCTCCCCCAGCGCAGAGAGGAGCGTCGTCTTTCCCCCTCCGCCGATCAGGGCAGTCACCCGGGGCAGGCGCAGGTACAGCCGCTCCAACAGCTCCGCCCGTTTCATATCAGCAGCACCCGCGCTTCACTGTACGCAAGTCCGTTTCCTCTCAGCATTTGCTCCACCTCGTCCCGGGCAGCCACAGGGGCCATCCACGCGAGACCGCAGTCCGCCGTGATGATGGTGGGGGTCGGGATGATCCGTCCGGGAATACGCAGTTCCTTGGCCCGCCGCTCCATAGCCATGGCCGCCGCAGCGGTGGGAAAGGTGACAATCCACTTTTCTTCTCTCGCACGCATCTGACTTCACTCCATTGCAAGGGTGCGCATCGCGTCGATACCCCGGTCGATCTCCTCTTCCGTATTCAGGTGGGAGAAGGAAAAGCGCACTGCCCCCTGCCGCGCCGTACCAAGGGTCTCGTGCGCCAGCGGTGCACAGTGAAGCCCCGCCCGGGTGACTATACCAAAGCGCGTCCACAGCTCATCGCTGACGGCGGCAGAGTCCCAGTCTCCCAGATTCAGGCTGACGATGGGGCACCGCTCGGGCACCTCAAAATCACCATAGCAGGTGACACCGGGCAGCTCCCGCACGCCCTCATAAAACCGGCGGGCAAAGCTCTGTTCCCGGCGGCGCAGTTCCTCTTCCTTCTGTCCATCCAGCCATGTCAGTGCGGCTCCGAGGCCGGCAATGCCCGGGCCGATCAGAGTGCCCGCCTCTAATCGGGTCGGATACTCCGCGGGCTGTGTTTTCAGCGCCGACTGTACGCCGGTGCCGCCCACCCGAGCCGGACGCAGATCCGCATTTTCTCCCACCAGCACAGCGCCAATGCCCTGGGGACCCAACAGGCCCTTGTGACCGGTCAGGCAGAGAATGTCGATGAGCATCTGCTCCATATGGATGGGAAACACACCGCCGGTCTGGGCGGCATCCACCACAAAAGTCAGCCCATGCTCCGCGCAGAACCCGCCCAGCACAGGCAGCTCATTCAGATTTCCCGTCACATTGGAACCGTGGGCGCACACCAGCGCCCGGGTATTCGGCCTCACCGCACCGGCGAGCGCAGGCCAGTCCACCCGGCCCCGGGCGTCTGCCGGGAGGATCGTGAGCTCTACCCCCTGCTCCGCCAGCAGATATAGCGGGCGAAGAACGGAATTATGCTCCATGGCGGTGGTAATGACGTGGTCGCCGGGCTTTAAAAGTCCCCGCAGGGCCGTGTTCAGGCTGTCCGTTGCGTTGGCGGTGAAGCACACCCGCTCTTCACGGGAGAGACCGAACCGCCGGGCCAGCTGACTGCGCACCGCGAAAGCCGTCCGGGCGCTGTCCAGCGCCGGCTCCCCGGCGCCGCGCCCGGTGCTGGTGCCGGAACGCACCGCCTCATAACAGGCCCGGGCCACACACTCCGGCCGGGGACAGCTGGTAGCCGCGTGATTGAAGTAGATCACGGACGCACCACAAGGGTGGCCTTCATCTGCTTTTCCACGATCTCGTACATATTGGTCACACCGCCCACCGCCAGCTTGTCGGTCAGGCCGTAGAAATTCAGACAGGTGCCACAGGTCAGGAGCTCCACCCCCTGCTCCGCCAGCGTGCGCAGATCCTCCAGCGAATCGGAACCCTCACAGGTCAGGTGTGCGCCGCCATTATAGAACAGGATGGTTCTGGGACGTTCCTCCTGAGTAACGAGGGCAAAAATGAAGCTCTTCAGCAGCGTTCTGCCCAGCTCGTCGTCCCCCTCGCCCATATGGTCGGCGGAGATCACCACCACGGTATTCTGCTCCTGCACCATGGGCTGGCTCAGAGCCTTTTCCGGAGCATTGTCGTTGTCTTCCCGCTCCTGAATGGTCATACTCACCCGGTAGCAGCTGTCATTCTGCTTCTCGGATGTGACCCCATAGCCCTTCTGATGCGCCATTTTGGTGAGATTCTGAACGGCGGTCTCGTTGTCCACCAGCGTCTCCACCGTCCCCTCGCCATTGAGCTTTGCAATGGCCACTTTCGTCTTGACCACAGGGATGGGGCAGGCATCGCCCCGGGCGTCTACATGAATGAGTTCCATGTCTGTTGCTCCTTATATTATCGCACCGTAATTTCAAATTCTGACTTTGCTGTCACTACGCCGATGACCGCCGCAGGCAGTCCCGCCTGACGCAGCTCCTCAACGGCCCGGTCGGCCTCCCATTCGGGCAGCGCGCACAGCAGTCCGCCGGAGGTCTGGGGATCGAAGAGCACCTCCTCCGCCGCGAAGGGCAGGTGGCCGAACTTCACCCGCTCCCCCACAAAATTGCGGTTTCGCTGGGCAGCGGCAGTGAGCAGGAACTCTCCGGCATAGTCCAGTGCACCAGGCAACACCGGTATGCGCTCCCACGCCAGCACGGCAGAGCACTGCTCCCCCAGCATTTCGTGCAGGTGGCCCAGCAGGCCGAACCCGGTCACATCGGTACAGGCGTGGACGGTATAACGCCCGAAGATTTCAGCGGCATATTGATTGAGCGTCGTCATGGACTGTTCCGCCTGGGTCAGCGCCTCTTCCGACGCCTGTCCCACGCGGGCGGCAGTGCAGACCAGACCCACGCCCAGCTTTTTCGTCAGAATGAGCTTATCCTGATCGGAAGAGCACACGTC
>USIZ01000123.1 GCA_900554855.1 uncultured Eubacteriales bacterium
CCGATCTTTTTCAACGCAGCCAAGCGTGTGGCGGTACAGGTGAATCCGAATCTGCCCCGTACCCGCGGTGACACGGCCATCCATGTCAGCCAGGTGGATATGATCGTGGAGGCGGCCACGCCGCTGCCCTATCTGCCCAAGAGCCAGCCCACCGAGACGGATCAGGCGATCGGCCGGTATGTGGCCAGTCTGGTCAATGACGGCGACTGCATCCAGCTTGGCATCGGCGGCATCCCGGACGCGGCAGCCATGTCCCTGATGGACAAGCACGATCTGGGCCTGCACACGGAGATGCTGACCAACTCCATTGTGGATCTGATGGAGGCCGGCGTGCTGAATAACCGGAAGAAGAATTTCCATAACGGCCGGTGTATCTGTACCTTTGCGCTGGGCACGCAGGAGCTCTATGACATGGTGGATGATAACCCAGGTGTGGAGTTTTACAGCGGATCCTACGTCAACGATCCCCGCATTATCGGGCAGAACGATCATTTCATCTCCGTAAACTCCGGACTGGCAGTGGATTTGACCGGGCAGGTCTGCTCCGAGAGCATCGGCTCCCGGATGTATTCCGGCACCGGTGGCCAGAACGACTTTGCCGAGGGCGCATCCTATTCCAAGGGCGGCCGCAGCGTGATCTGCGTGAAGGCAACCAAGAAAAACAATACGATCTCCTCCATCGTGGCCCAGCATGCTACGGGCAGTGTGGTCACACTGAGCCGCAATACCGTGGACTATATCATCACGGAGTATGGCATTGCGCCTATGCGCGGCCGCTCCGTCCGCCAGCGGGTGGAGAACCTGATCGCAGTTGCGCACCCGGATTTCCGCGCTGAGTTGAGAAAACAGGCGGATGAGCTGCACCTGTGGTAAGATACAGCGTGTTGTAAATGCAAAACAGCCGCACACAGGCAACTGTGTGCGGCTGTCCTCTTCTGTTATGCAGTCAGGGTTACAGCAGCTTCTCCGCCAGTGCGTCCAGTGCGGGCAGGTCACTCTCCTTGAGTGCGCCGCGGATGGTGGCGGTGCCGGCGATGGTGATGTCCTTCATGTTGTCCAGAAGGGAAACCATCGTCCGTGCGGCGGTGGGCGCCCAGCTGCCGTTCTCCACCAGCGCGACGGTGCGCTTCTGCCATGCCTTGCCCTTCAGATGGTTGAGAAAATCCTCCATGCAGGGCATGACACCGGCGTTGTAGCTGGGGGCACACAGCGCGATCTTTCCATAGCGGAAGGCGTCCTCCAGCGCTTCAGAGACGTCGTCCCGGGCCAGATCGGTGAGCACCACCTTGGGGCAGCCCTTCGCCTCCAGCAGTTCTTTCAGCTTCCGGGCTGCTGCGGCGGTATTGCCGTGCAGGGAGCCGTAGGCGATAAACACGCCCTCGGATTCCACGCCGTAGCTGCTCCAGAGCTGGTATTTTTCCAGATAGTGCCCCAGATCTTCCTTCAGCACCGGGCCGTGGAGCGGGCAGATGATCTGAATGTCCAGACCGGCGGCCTTCTTGAGTACGGCCTGCACCTGCGGGCCGAATTTGCCCACGATGTTGAAGTAGTAACGCCGCGCCTCGCAGTCCCAGTCCTCCTGGGCGTCCAGCGCGCCGAACTTGCCGAAACCGTCGGCGGAGAACAGCACCTTGTCTGCCTTGTCATAGCTCATCATGACCTCGGGCCAGTGCACCATGGGGGCGGCGATAAACTGGAGCTCGTGGCGGCCCAGCGTCAGCACATCGCCTTCCTTGACAGCCAGTGTGTGCTGGGGATCGGTGTTATAGAGGGGCAGCATCTTGAGCGCCGCAGCGCCGGCCACCACGGTGATGTCCGGGTATTGATCCAGTACGGCCTGCACGCTGGAGGCGTGGTCGGGCTCCACATGGTGCACCACCAGATAGTCCGGCTTCCGGCCGTCCAGTGCGGCCTCCAGATTGGCAAGGAACTCGCCCTGCTTGCGGTGATCCACCGTGTCCATCACAGCGACCTTTTCGTCCAGAATGACATAGGAATTGTAGGCAATGCCGTTGGGGACAGGGTACTGCCCCTCAAAGAGGTCAATGTCCCGGTCGTTGACGCCGATATAACGGATATCCTTTGTAACCATAGCTGCTCCCTTCTGAAAAGGGCCGTCCTGAACAGGACGGCCCTTGGCGGTTTGATGTGGCTGTTTTGTTCGGTCACATTATGACATGAACGCGGGGGAAAGTAAAGCGGAGAGGAGAAATTCAATTCTCTTTTGCGTGGGCTTTGTCAGACTGTTCCTCCGGCTTGGGTTCCGCTTTGATCTCAACGGCCACGACCCGGTGGCCGTCGGTAGCAGTGACGGTGACGTGCAGGTTTTCATAGTCGAAGCTGTCGCCCTCATCCGGGATGCGGCCCAGCTCCTCCATAACCCAGCCGCTGACAGAAGTGCACTCGGAGGGAATTTCCAGATCAAAGCGCTCGGCCAGTTCGTCCAGATCGGCGGTGCCCAGCACCTTGCAGCTGTGTTCGCCGGTGGGCTGGAAGTCTTCCACGATCTCATCGTGTTCGTCCCAGATCTCACCCACCAGCTCCTCAAGGATATCCTCCATGGTGACAATGCCCAGTGTGCCGCCATACTCATCGCTGACCACGGCGATGTGGGACTTGTGCTTCTGGAGCACTTTGAGCAGGTCGCGGATCTTGACGGTGGGGGGGACAAAGATGGGCTCCTTCATGAGTGCGTTCAGGGGCTTGGGGCTGATACCGGTGCCGATGTAAAAGTCCTTCTGGTGGAGGATACCCACAATATTATCGATGCTGCCGTCATAGACGGGCAGGCGGGAATATTGGGTCTCGGAAAAGACGGCGGCGACCTCCTCCTTGGTGGCGGTGAGGGGGACGGCTTCCAGATCCACCCGGTGAGTCAGAATGTCCTCGGCGTCCTGATCTGTGAACTCAATGGCCGAGCGGAGCAGTTCCCCCTCGCTCTGGTCGATACCGCCCTCCTGGGAGGCCTCGTCCACCAGCATCAGCAGTTCATCCTGGGTCATGCGGTGGGCGTCGCCGCCCTTGAAGATGCGTCCCAGGAGCTTTTTCCACTGGGCGAACAGGAAGTTGATGGGGGTCAGCACCCAGATGACCACCCGGATGATGGGGGCGGACACCATGGCGAACTTCTCCGGGTTTTCCTTGGCCAGACTCTTCGGGCTGATCTCGCCAAAGATCAGCACCACGATGGTGATGACGATGGTGGAGACCGTCGCGCCGATGTCCGGCATCAGGCGCACAAAGAGCAGGGTGGAAATGGAGGACATGGCAATGTTTACCACGTTGTTGCCCACCAGAATGCTGCTCAGCAGCTGGTCGTACTTTTCGGCCAGGCTGAGCGCCAGCGCCGCCTTGCTGTTTCCCTTTTCAGCCATGGTGCGCAGCCGCGTGCGGTTCAGGGAGGAAAAGGCGGTCTCTGTGGCGGAAAAGTAGGCGGAAAATAACAGCAGTACCGCGATGATCAGAATGGATGATATGGCATCGTCGTTCATATAATTGTAGATTCTCCTTAAAATATGGTTCCTTTCAATTGTTTTGACTTGATGTGATATTGCTTTATAGACAATACCATTCTATATTATACAGCCTTTTCTTCTGATTGCAATGGGTTTTATATATCGGGAGAAAAAAGAATCTGAAAAAATGAAAAAAGTGCTTGCTATTTCCGAGCAATCCTCTATAATGAGACGCGACAATTTAATAATGGGAGAAGAAGTTATTTTGTTGTAACGCCTGAATCAAGCTTCAGGCGGAAGGAGAATCAGCAGTGAAAAAACGTATTCTTGCAGTTTTCCTGGCTTTGGGAATGCTGGCGTGCCTACTCAGCGCATGCGGAGGGGCAACGAATCAGACTTCCAAATCCAGCGACGAAACGAGCGCTTCTTCCGGGCAGAACTCGGTCGATAGTGAGCAGAATCATGCAAACGAGATCACCGTGGGTATTGCCCAGGACCTGGATGATAGTCTTGACCCGTATCAGATGACGGCCGCAGGAACTAGAGAGGTCATGTTTAACGTCTTTGAGGGCCTTGTGAAGCCCGACTCTGACGGTAACTTCGTCGATGCTGTCGCTTCCGAGCATTCTGTTTCGGAGGACCAGCTGACCTACACCTTCACCCTTCGTGACGGTGTGGTGTTCCACAATGGTGCTGAGTGCACTGTGGACGACGTGCTCTATTCCTTTGAAACCTGCGCCGCTACTACAGTGAACTCCGCTGTGGCAGAGGCGCTTTCTGATATTGTGGACACCAAGACTGAGGGCAACCAGATCAGCTTTACCCTGTCCGCTCCCAACAGCGACTTCATCAGTTATGTGTCCAACGTCTACATCGTGCCAAAGGACTATGCCGGGCAGGCGACCCAGCCCGTCGGCACCGGCCCCTTCAAGTATGTCTCCCGCAGCGTGCAGGAGAATGTGGTGCTGGAGAAGAACGCCGATTACTACGGCGAGCAGGCCAAGCTGGACAAGGTGACCTACAAGATCTTTGAGGACAACACCGCCATGATGACCGCGCTGAACGCCGGCGGTCTGGATCTGGTGGCCCACCTGACCAGCGATCAGGTCAACACCCTGACCAACGGCTACGATGTGCTGGAGGGCACCATGAATCTGGTGCAGGCCATCTACCTGAACAATGCCGTCGCTCCCTTCGACAATGAGAAGGTGCGTCAGGCCATGTGCTATGCCGTGGATGCGGATGCCATGATGGAACTGACCGCGGACGGTCACGGCACCAAGGTGGGTTCCTCCATGTACCCCAGCTTTAAGAAGTATTTCGATGCTTCTCTGGCTGACGCCTATCCCCACGATGTGGAGAAGGCCAAGGAACTGCTGACCGAGGCGGGCTATCCCAACGGCTTCACCTTCACCATCAAGGTGCCCAGCAACTATACGCCCCATGTCAACACCGCTCTGGTGTTGAAGGAGCAGCTGGCCGAGGTGGGCATTACCGCCGAGATCGAGCAGATCGACTGGAACTCCTGGCTGACCGACGTTTACTCCGGCCGTGAGTTCGAGGGCACTGTCGTCGGCTTTGACGCCAGCTACCTGAGCGCCAGCGCCATGCTGGCCCGCTGGGTGAGCGACAACGGCAAGAACATGATCAACTACAACAACGCTGAGTACGATCAGGTCTTTGCCGAGGCCCAGGCC
>USIZ01000124.1 GCA_900554855.1 uncultured Eubacteriales bacterium
GCTCTTCCGATCTACCTTGGGCAGCAGCGGGCAGCCGATATTTCCCCCCAGATGAACGGTCTTTCCGGCGGCTTTCAGCATTTCAGAGATAATCGTTGTGGTCGTAGTTTTTCCATCGCTACCGGTGACCGCATAAATTCTGCAGGGGCACAGGTCGAAGAACACCTCCATTTCCGAGGTGACTACGACGCCCTGTTCCCTGGCCTGTACCAGTTCCGGCGTCAGGCTGCCGCTGAGCAGTATCTCCTCCGCGTTGCGCACCACGCCGGAGTCCTCCTCGCCCAAAGACACCCGCTTGCCGTAAAGGTCGCCAACAGAATAGATGTCGGAGTCCGCCGCGACCACCAACTGGCATTCCTCCATGAAGAGTCCCGCCACGGCGCTGTATCCGTTCAGCGGCTGCCCGGCAAACGCTCCGTCGCCGTTGGCGGCATCCAGCAGAGTGTCGCTCTGAGCAATGCCCACCTGAAGGAAGTTTTCACTCAGCAGACGCAGATTGGCGGCACTGCCCGCCGTCGCCTTCACGTCCACACGCAGTTCATCGGACTGATCCTCCAAAAGCTGGCCCAGCGCATTGGCATAGGCATAATAATTGCCGCCGGTGCCGCCAGCGCCAAAGCGCAGCTCCGAGCGGCGGCTGCTGCATCCGGCGCAGAGGGCAAGGCAGAGCGCAGCCAGCACCGCTGCGCCAATCCGTCTCCATTTCTTCACAGGGATCCACTCTTTCTTTCTAAAAATACATCATTTTATTATAGCTCTATTTTGCAGGATTCGCAACTAAAAAATGCAGATCCGGCAAGCACACGGATCTGCATTCAGCGGGTTCAGCAGGGCAGGACTGACAGCGCATCGGCAAGCTCTAAATCGGCGAAGAGCAGTCCGTCCGGCTGCCAGAACGAGAAAACGACGATCAATATGGCAAACACGCCCACGCCGAACAGCAGAGGACTCTTCCAGCGCGGCGGCACCGGGACCCAGAGCGCCGTCAGAAAGCCCAGCCCCAGAATGACCACAAATGCAGCGATATCCACCGGCAGGCTCATCTGCTCCATACGGATATGATAGACCCAGCCGAATAGGAGCAGCAGTCCCTGCGCGACCAGCAGCCCCAGATACCAGCCCCCGCGCTGCCCTCTGTCCTTCCTTGTATAGACAAGCAGTGCCGCCAGCATGGGCCAGAAGATCAGTTTTCCGTGCTCCCATACGCTCTCCCGCACCGGCGAAAGCATGGCAAACAGCACATTGGGCGACCAGTCATATAAAAAGTGTACTCCTGTGCCCACCAGTACTGTCAGGATAAAATAGATCAGCGGCCGCATCGTTTCCCGTTTCATGTTGTGCGCTCCTTCCCGTAGCCTTCTTAGGACATGATATGGTACGCACACCCGTTTTATACTACAAAAGATAAAATTTTGATTGACTATAAATCATTTGCAGAACATTTGCTTCGCCGTCGCTGTTCAGACGGCTCCTGTCCAGGCGCAAACCAGAAGGCGCCGCAGACAATGCTGTCTGCGGCGCCTTTCAGTTTGCTTGTTTAACTTATTGCTCCGACTGTTCCTGAACAGGAGCGGCAACGCTCTCGATCGTGGTATGTCCGGCGGACTTGGCATACTGCGTCAGGCTGGCCTTGTTTTTGGGGGAACGCACCCGGCATCCGGCACCGCCAATGCAGCCCATATCGCAGGCCATGCCCTCAATAAAGTTCGCATCCAGACGGCCATGGGCATCCTTCAGAATAGCGGTCTTGCAGGCCGTTATTCCGCCGCAGACCTCCGGCTTGACCGCAAAGTCGATCTGCTGCTCCTTCAGAGACTGAGCCACTGCGGCGGCCACACCGCCGCTGGCGGCAAAGCTGCGGCCAAAGCTGGAGGCACCATCCAGCGGAGTCTCCTCCAGCTCGCTCAGTTCGATATCAGCTCCGGCAAACATGGCGTCCAACTCCTCAAAGGTAAGCACGCAGTCCACACTGCCCTGAGTCTTACCCAGCCGGAACTCATGCTTTTTCGCAATGCACGGCCCGATGAACACCACCCGGGCGTCGTGATCCTCCTCCTTGATCTTTTTGGCAATCATGACCATGGGAGAGGGGGTGCGAGAGATCTTATCAGCCTGTTCGGGATGCTGGGTCTCCACATAGGAGACAAAGGCGGGACAGCAGGAAGAATAGAGGCTCCCCTTCTCCGCCAGCTCCTGCGCTTCGGCGTGGGCGGTCAGGTCGGCACCCTCGGCCACCTCCCGCACATCGTAGAAGCCCAGCTTCTTCATACCAGTGACAACCTGTCCCAGAGAGGCCTCGGCAAACTGGCCGGCGATGGCCGGAGCCACCACTGCATAGACCCTATATTTCCACCGCTGGGCCCCCTTCAGCATATGGACCGCCTGCACGATCCAGGACTTATCCATGATCGCACCAAAGGGGCAGGCATAGGTGCAGACACCGCAGGCGATACACTTGGAGGGATCCACAGATGCCTTGTGGTCACTCTCCCGCATGGAGATGGCTCCGGCAGGACAGTTGCGCTCACAGGGACGCTGGTTCTTTACAATGGCGGAATAAGGACAGGCGGCCATACAGCGGCCGCAGACGATGCACTTTTTGTGGTCGATCTTGGCTTTATGATTTTCAATGGTAATCGCACCTACGGGGCAGGCGTGACGGCACCGGTTGGCCAGACAGCCGCGGCAGGAGGGGCCCACCTCCATGGCGGTGACAGGACACTCGTCGCAGGCCGTACTGATGACCTCTACCACGCCGGGATTGGACATATCACCGCCCAGCGCCAGCTTGATCCGGTCGCCGATGATGGCCCGTTCCTTATAGATGCAGCAGCGGAAATGGGGTTCCGGCCCGGGAATGATCTTCTCGGGAATATCCAGAACACCGGTACCCAAATTGCCGTCAAAGGCCAGGCTGGTCACTTCTTTCAGGACATTGAACTTCAGCTCCTGAATTTTTGTCTCAAACTCTCTCATACAGGTGCCTCCTCCACCGAAAGACAAGTAATAGAAAGCAGATTTATAAAGCACTTTTTCATTTCATTCTTCCGGTTTTTAAAACTTTTATCACATATATTGTAACCTATCTGTCAATACCCCACCGCTGACCGGGGCGTCAGGATTTCTTCTCCAACTCGATAGTCTTGCACTCTGTCCCCCTGCGGGTGTATGATAGGCAAAAGCAATAAGTACAGGCGTACAGGAGGCATAAACCATGCAAAAAAACGAACTGCGGGATGCGATCTCCGGTGCCATTCGGCGCGGCTGCAACGTCAAACTGCTGGGCGACAGCCTGACTGCCGGAAGCGGCAGCAGCGACAGCGACCTGAGCGGGCGGGTCATCTATCCGCCCTTCCGCCGTCAGCGGGGACGCAGATGCTGGGCCTCCCTGCTGCGGGATCATCTGGCCGGCAAATACAGCTGTAGCGTGGACAGTGTGGGCTGCTACGGCATCACCAGCGGAGAAATGATGGAGCATCTGGACACGCTCTATCACCCCGCAACCGATCGGGTCGTCTTCTGCATGATCGGCGCCAACAACAAAAAACAGCCTGACGGCATGGAGCAGCTGGCGAAAGATCTGGACAACCTGTGCCAGAAAGTCACCGCAGACGGCAATCTGCTCATTCTCATGACGCCAAATCCCGTCACGGCTGCCAACGACGCGAAGGAAAACCGCTTCTTCCCGCAATCGGAGGTGGCTTCCGTTATCCGCGCCGCCGCACAGCGCTGGGCAGCACAGGTGTTTTTCATTGACCATTTTGCCCGGATGCAGGCCGACTGCCAGCAGCAGGGGCGCACCATGGAGGAATACCTTCAGGTAGGCGCAGGCCCGGAGAACGACGGACAGCACCCCGGCGATCAGGTCTATCGCTTCTACTTTGAAAGCATCTGTCAGGCGCTCAATCTTTAAGCAACAAAGCGACTTCCGCTAAAAACGGAAGTCGCTTGAGCGTGTCGAGAACCTCGACACGCTCTCTCAGAAATGCAAGCATTTCTGAGAAAAGATGCAGTCCGCCGCGCGCACTCGCGCTGCTCGCACACTTGCGGCCTGAAAAGTGTTTTTCCCGAGGCGCATGTCCCCGGGAAAAACGTGATTTTAATTTTATTCCGTCATCTGCGGATGACGGAACTCTGCGAGGCTCTTGCGTGCAAATATCCAAGACAGGACTTTTTCGACAGGCTGAAGCGACTTCCGCTAAAAACGGAAGTCGCTTTGTTTCATAATTGAAATAAACACAAGATCAAACCGTAGATCACGCTGGCCCCCACGCCAAACACGATGACCGGTCCGGCAATGGCAAACATTTTGGACGCCATACCGCCCGGGCCGACCAGTCCCTCGCTTTTAAACTCAATGGCCGGAGAGACAACGGAGTTGGCAAAGCCCGTCACCGGCACCAGTGTACCTGCGCCGGCATATTTGGCTAGACTGTTGTAGCAGTCCAGCGCGGTGAACAGGGCGGACAGGAAGATGAGCGTCATGGTCGTGGCGGTTCCGGCGCTTTCCCGATCCAGTCCCAGTGTCTGCCAACCGGTTTGAATGAGCTGGCCCACGGCGCAGATCCCGCCGCCGATCAGAAAAGCGAACAGCAAATCCTTGCCCATAGGGGACGGCTTGGCCATGCGGGCCACCAGTCGGCTGTACTCCTCATTTGTCATGCGCACTGCAAATCACTTCTTTCCTTTTTTGCAGTTTTTCCGCTTCATGAGGACACTATGCATTATTTCTGCTTTTTTCTGCTGGGGCTGCCCAGCACCCGACGGCGCTGGCCCTGTTTCTCCGCCTCCATCCGTTTTTCGATGATGGGGCGCATGGTATCCCGGACAGCCTCCGCCTGAATGGCCAGTGCATCCCCGATCAGAGGGTTAGAGAGCAAAAATCCGGAGGGTGTGAAGTGCCATCGTCCCTCGGTGCACTCCGCCCACCCGTAGCTCTCATACTCCCGGAAACGCTCCTCCAGCGGACGGAAATTGAGGTAAAACCGCTCCCGGTACTCATTCTCCTCCACGCCCCAGATCGTGCGCATTCTCAGCATCAGGTATTCCTTCCCCATCTCCCGTCGGTTGATGCGGGTCAATTCGTCCAGGATTTTCCCGTTATAGAGCACGCCCTTCA
>USIZ01000125.1 GCA_900554855.1 uncultured Eubacteriales bacterium
CTGTGACTGGGCGCCATCATCGGCAAGGGAGAGATGAGCGCCGAAGTCGCCGAGGCTCTCATCCGCAACAAAGCCTGCTTTTTCGCCGCTGTGGGCGGTGCGGGAGCGCTGATCGCCAAGTGCATTCAGAAGGCGGAGGTCATCGCCTTTGACGATCTGGGCTGCGAGTCCATCAAGCGTATGACCATCTCTGAGCTGCCGCTGACAGTGGCGCTGGACTGCCACGGAGGCAATCTTTACCGCACAGGCCGGCTGGAGTATGAGCGTTGACGGCTCTCTGGGCCGGGCTTCTGATCCTGATCGCGCTGGCCGTCCCGCCGTTATTCATTGGCTGGGCCATCGGTCAGAGCAAAGCAGACGACAGAACGAGAAAAGTCTGCAAGTCAGTGGGACAGGGATTTCTGATCTGCACGCTGGGCGTATTCCTGCTTGGCCTGAGCGTGGTGCTGTGCGGTGCCGGAGCACTCTCCGCTTCCCTGCTGCGGCGCATCGTACTCATTCTGCCCGTTCTGCTGGCTGTGGTGATCCTGTTCACCAGGAGCCGCACGAAACACCGGAAATAAAAAAACGCTGTCGTTTTATGGAACGACAGCGTTTTTTGTTATAGCTTACAGCTTGATGAGCTCCTTGGGAGAATTGGTGATGTCGATGCAGCCATCCTCAGTCAGGAACACAACATCCTCAATACGGACACCAAAGCGGCCGGGTAGATAGATACCGGGCTCGGCAGAGACGGTGCAGTGCAGCGGCATGGGCTCTTTATTCGAGGCGCGGGCACCCGGATCCTCGTGGATCTCAAGCCCCAGCGAGTGGCCGAAGCCATGACCGAAATACTCGCCATAGCCTGCGGCACGGATCACATCGTGGGCTGCGTTGTGGATGTCACAGCCGGGGACTCCCGCCTTGGCAATGGCGATGCCCGCCTTCTGGGCGGCCAGAACGGTGTTGTAGACCTTCTCCATCTCTTCGGTGGGTTCGCCCACGCAGACGGTGCGGGTCATATCGGAGCAGTAGCCCTCGTACATGCAGCCGAAGTCCATAGTGACAAACTCCCCCGTCTGGATCTTACGCTCAGTGGGGATGGCATGGGGCATACTGCCGTTGGGGCCGGAAGCCACAATGGGATCAAAGGAGTTCTTGCGGGCGCCGAAGGACATCATCAGGTAGGTCAGCCGGGCGGCGATCTCTTGCTCAGTGACACCAGGCTTGATAAAGTTCAGGATCTCAGTAAATGCCTTGTCCGTGCACTCCTGCGCACGGCGCATATAGCCCAGTTCCTCCTCATCCTTCCGGGCACGCAGATCAGTGAGCAGCTTCTGGGCGGGAACCAGCTCCACGTCACCGGGCAGGGCGGCGCGGATGCGTCCAAACTCAGCCACGCTCATATAGCCATCTTCGATGCCCAGCGCCTTGATGCCGTCGGCCTGAACGTGCTCCACGGTGAGTTCCAGATGACTCTTGCCTGCATTGATGCTGGTCAGCTCCACACCCTCGATGGCAGCAGCCGCCTCGATATAGCGGCTGTCGGTGGAGTAATAGTTTTTATTGGGCGTGATGAGCACATAGCCCTCGCCGTGGAAACCGGTAGCATAGTATTCGCCGGGCTCGCTGGTGACGAGCAGCGCGTCCAGCTGATAGTCGGCCAGTTTGGCCGCGATCTGTTTCAGATGATTCATGATTCTTTCTCCTCCTGTAAATACTGTTCTTTCATCGTCAGAGCGTCCTCGCTCTGGGTACCTGCGGATTCACAAATAAAGGTAGGGCTCCAGTCCCGGCGGGCCACCTCCGCCGCCAGCGGGGCAAACTCCGGCCCCCAACCCTCGTCAGAGAAGCATAGATGGCGCAGTTCCCCACCCTTGGGCGTAAATTCAATGTGAGAGAAGTGGCTGTGAAAGCGGCTGGCCCGCTCCTCTCCCAACACCTCGACCATCCGGTCGAGCATCCGGCGCATTTCCTCCGGCCCGTCCAACACGCCCAGTGAGCGAGCATAGAGATGACCGAAATCAATGCAGGGCACAAGACGTTCATCCAGCGTACACAGCTCCAGCACCTCGTCCAGATCGCCCAGCTGGTTGATCTTGCCCATAGTCTCCGGGCAGAGGGCGATATGGCCGAAGCCCGCATCGTCACAGGCGCGCAGGACTTCTCCAAGAGAATAACGGGCAATATCCAATGCCTCCCGGCGGGTGCGCTTCATCAGCGCACCGGTGTGAACGATGACCCGTCCGGCACCCAGCCAGTCTGCCGCCCGACAGGCGGCAGTGATATAGCCGATGGTCTTTTTCAGGCTGTCCGGATCCGGATTGGCCAGATTGATAAAATAAGGGGCGTGAAGCGACATAACGATGCCCGCGGCGGCAGCATTGGCTCCGATCTGGCGGGCAGTCTCCTCTCCCACATGGACGCCCTTGCCGCACTGGTACTCATAGGCGTCCAGCCCAATGGAGCGAAGCCACGCCGGAGCCTTGGCCGAGGATTTGCTGACCGTTTTGGTATAGGTCTCCGAATTGCCGGCCACGCCGAAGATCGCGCTCATCTCCACCCCTCCTTATCCCGGCAAAGAAGCCGGAACGGGGTCTCAACGCCGTAGCGAATGGCGCGAAAGACATTATCGATGGCTAGCGGGTGCACAAGGATGCTGTATACCCCCGAACGGTTGCCGCCCAGAATATCGGTGAAGATCTGGTCACCCACGATAGCGCACTCCCCCGCAGGTGCGCCGCAAAGGGCCATGGCCTTCTGAAAGCCGGAGCGCTTTGGCTTACCTGCGTGTTTCAGATATGGAATGTCCAGCGCCTTGCAGAACACGTCCGCCCGGGTAGCCTTACGGCTGTTGGAGAGCACAAACAGCCGGATGCCGTGCGCCTCCACATTCTGTACCCATGCGCGCAGCTCCTCCGAGGGGGCATGCTCTGAGTAGCGGGCCAGCGTATTGTCCAGATCCGCAAAAAGCACCCGGATTCCCCGGGCGTGAAGCGCATCCAGATCCAAGGCATAAATACTGCGGCACAATCTTTTGGGTACCAACGAAAATGGCATACGGTGAAACCTCCGGGCCGGTTCTGCCCGGCCAAACTCATTCATAGGCTGAATCAATCAGTCCATGCTATTATACAGGAAAACCGTCAATGGAGCAAGGGGGCGCATGATGGCGAACATCAGGCAAAAACTCATTCTGGCCGCATCACCGGCACAGGAGGCGGAGTGCACCGCCCAGCCAGACAGTGAGCTGGCCCACATGGCCTATGCTGTCAGCCCCGAGCTGCGGCTCATGCGGCTGAGTGGCAATCCCCCAGGACGGGGCGGACTCCTGTACTTTGCATTGGAGCAGCCGCCCAGCGGAGCCGCAGATCCGTTTCTCAACCAGCTCCGACGCGAGTGCGCCGCACAGCGCTACCGGGGCGTCATTGCCGACCTGCCGCCAAGGGGGTGCGGTCAATTTGCACAGGCGCTGGATCGGGCGCTGACCGCGCAGCGGCTGGCACTTTACCTCCCGGAACCCTACGCCCAGACGGCTCCTCATGCCCGGATACTCGTTTCCACGGCAGTTTCCGGCGGCACATTAAAAGATCGGCTGGAATCGGCAGTGCGGCGCTACGGTGCCAACCGTACAGTGGCTGCGCTGGAGCGCCGGGCGGAGGACTTCCCCATTCCCGCCCGCACCGGCTGCGGCACGCCGCTGACGCCGGAGGCACTGAACAGCCTAAAGCAGAGCATCCGGGCCAGTGTATACTACTCCCCGGAGCTGTGCGCCCGGTACTTTACCTATCTGCGAGGACAGCGCCCACACTTTGTACTGTTTGATGACAGCGAGACCATGCGGGCCAAGCGAAAGACCGCCCAGGAGGCCGGTATTTCGGAGTGCCTGGCGGCATGGACGGAGCTGCGGCCGCCAAAGTAGGGTTCGCCGTGTGCGCGGCAGATCCATTCGTCCGCGCATCTGAAAGGCGGACGTGCCGGGAAATAAAAAAGAGCTGTTGCAAAAGCAACAGCTCTTTCTCCTTGCAATTAGTAGAACTTCTTGCGGTTCTTGCGGGCAGCCTCAGACTTCTTGCGACGCTTGACACTGGGGCTCTCGTAGTGCTCGCGACGGCGCACTTCAGCCAGAACACCGGACTTGGCGCAGCTGCGCTTGAAGCGCTTCAGGGCGCTGTCCAGAGACTCATTTTCTCTAACGCGGACTTCAGACATCTAATTTCCCTCCCTCCGAAATGCCCAGGGAGATATGTGACAACAGGGCATGAACAGCCAAATTCTTAGCTTTACCTTGTTATTCTACGCTGTAAAAGCCGTTCTGTCAAGAGTAACTTTTACTTTTCCCGAGTTTGAGCATAAATTTATCGCAAAACTCAGGCTTTAGGCTTCAGAATCAGGTTGACCAGGCGATTCTTAACCAGAATGACCTTGACGATGTCCATATTCTCCGTGTACTTGCTCAACTTGGCATCCGCCAGGACGGCATTCACCACGGCATCCTGCTCGGAGTCGGTGGGCACCTGGATATTGCCGCGCATCTTGCCGCCGATCTGAACGGCCAGCTGAACAGCGGAGGCAACCGTCTTACTCTCGTCGTACTCCGGCCACTTCTGCTGGCAGACCAGGCCCTCGCCGCCGAGGTTCTGCCACATCTCCTCGCAGATATGGGGCGCCACAGGGGACAGCATCAGCACCAGTGCCTTCAGGTCGCCCTTGGTCAGCCCGTTGGCATAGAAACTGTTGACCAGCGCCATCAGGGTGGCGATGCCGGTATTGAACTTCATGGCCTCAATATCGTCGCTGACCTTCTTGATGGCCTTATGGATCTCCGCAACATTGGCTTCGGAGTAGTCCATGCTGTCAGCGGCCATGTCCTGCAGGTTCCAGACGCGGTCGAGGAAGCGCTTGCATCCGGCCACGGCCTTGGGAGACCAGGCCGCTGCCTTGGCGAAGTCGCCGATGAACATGATATAGGTGCGCATGGTGTCGGCGCCGTACTGATTCACGATGTCGTTGGGGTTGACCACGTTGCCGCGGAGATCGGAAGAGCACACGTCTGA
>USIZ01000126.1 GCA_900554855.1 uncultured Eubacteriales bacterium
CCGCCAGCCGGAAGCGGCTGGTGAGGACGGCGCAGAGCGTACCGAGGATCGTGCCTGCCAGAGCGCCGCAGAAAATGTGCAGCAGGCTCACCAGTGTGCTGCGCCAGAACAGCGGCGCGGCCGCCAATTCCCCCAGCCGCCGCAGAACGGCGATGGGGGAGGGAACCAGCAGGGGCTGATCCACGCAGGCGGCCGCAAGACACCAGACCGCCAGCCAGAATGCGGCGGGCAGGAGGATCCTTGCTGATTTGGTTTTCAGATCCGGTTTCATCCGTTGTTGGAAGCGGCGCTTACATAGTAGAAGTCGCTTCCGGGCATTTCACCGCCGATGGAGGCGGGGTTGGCGGTGAAGAGCACATTGTAGTAGGGCTCAATGGCGCTCTGGATCTCCGCACCGGAGACAAAGCACAGGTTGCAGTCGGGGATAGCCTTCTTGGCTACTGCGGCCTTGGCCACGATGCCGTAGGTCTCGCAGAGCTGTGCGGCGGTGTCCACGTCGCTCTGAACCGCCTCAATGGACTTGCCATACTCCTGCAGGAAGGCGTCTACGGCCTCGGGATGCTCCTGGGCAAAGGCGGTACGCACGACGATGCAGCCCATGGTGAGCACGCCGCTGTTGTCCAGCTTGTTCCACTCGGCGGTCAGATCGAGGGCGGTGCGCATATCGGCGTTCTGCAGCTGGACGCTGGTGACGGCGGGCACGGGCAGCATGACCACGTCATACTCGCCGCTGGCGGCACCGGCGCTCAGGGTCTGGGCATCCATGAACTCGATCTGCACATCGGCGTCACTGCCGTCGGTGCTCCAGGTCAGACCGTTCTGATCCAGCAGATACTCCAGCACATACTCGGGGTTGGCGCCCTGTCCGGTGGCGTAGATGGTCTTACCGGCCAGATCGGCCATGCTCTGGATGGAGTCACCGTTTTCGAGAATATACAGCACGCCATAGGTGTTCAGCGCACAGATCTGCACGCCACCGTTCGTCTTGGCATAGAGGTTGGCGGCTACGTTGGTGGCAACAGCGGCGATGTCGAAGGCGCCGTTGGTCAGGCCGGCCACCACCTCGTCATTTGCGGCGGCCACAGTGACATTGTAGTGATTGGCGGTTTTGCCTTCGTCATTCCAGCCCATGAGCGGGGAAGCGCCGATGCCGGTGGGGCCGGACAGAACGGCAAGGTTCACGTCTGCGCCGGTGCTCTCGGTGCTGTCCGCGGCGGCGGAGCCATCGGGCCGTGCAGAAGTGTCAGCGGACTGGGCGGCAGAACCGGAGCCGGAAGCGGGCGTCTGGCTGGAGCCGCAGGCGGCCAGACCGAGACAGAGCGCCAGGGCCAGCAGAAGTGCAGTCAATTTTTTCATGATATTTCGTTCCTTTCAAATGTGTATAGAATCACGGCAGAGCCGTGGGATCTACATCGGTTCTGTGTTCTGCATCCAGCGCGGCGGGGTCTCGAACCAGAATACGCTTACCCTTCCGCACCAGTGCACCGCGCTCCTCCAGTTTTTGCAGTTCGCGGTAAAGAGATGCGCGGCCAATGTTCAGTCGGGCGGCCAGCTCAGTCATGGAGCACGTCAGCAGGATCTCGCTGCGCTCATCCATCTGGCTCACCAGCCATGCGCGCAGCTTTTTCTCACCGGAGCCCTGGATCAGAGCGTCGATCTTGCCGGAGAGAAAGCGGATGCGGCAGGAGAGGTAGCGGATATAGCTGCGGCGAAAGACCGGCTGGGTGTCGATGAGCTGCTGCACGGTCTCCTGTGAGAAAGTGAGTACGCTTGCGGCGCTTTTGGCGGTCAGCGTGGACACATAGTCCGGCTCGTCGTTGAACAGAGCCGCCGCGCCATAGAGATCGCCGGGAGAGAGGGCACTGACCACCAGCTCGCCGCCGCCCTTGGTTACAAGGATCTGGCCGGACAGCACAATGGCCAGCTCCTTGCGGAAGTTGGCGGGGGAGCAGAGCTCTGCCCCGCGCGCATAGCGGCGCACGTCACAGTCTGTGATCCTGAGCAGCGCGTTCAGCTGCTCAGGGGAGTAGTCTTGGAACAAGGGGGAAGCGCACACTGTCTCCAGTTCCTGTGCGGTGAGCATGGCCTGGCCTCCTCTAAAAGTGTCTCATATGATACACATATGCAGTAAGTCTAACATCGTCTATTCCAAACGTCAATAAGTTTTGCAGAAAAAACTATGAATTAGACAGAAAACTTTTATAAAACTACTTGCTTTTTCTCACGATAATGTTAGAATGTACATACTTCACATTTAGCGTAGTAAAGTAATATTGCTTACGAATAGAAAGGAAGGTAATCCGTTTTGAGCAGACTTTCCCTTATGACTGAAAGCCGCGCTGAGACCGTGGTGGAAGGCATCTATAAGGACATGGAGCGCCGCATTGCCGCGTCCCCTCCGGGCATCTGTCCCGTTGACCTTACCTGGGCATTCCTGAAGATGTGCCACGCTCAGACCTGCGGCAAGTGTGTGCCCTGCCGCGTAGGCCTGACTCAACTGGGCAACCTGATGGAGGACGTGATGAAGCATCGCGCCACCATGGAGACCCTCGAGAAGATCGAAAATCTGGCCAAATCCATTTGGGGGTCCGCTGACTGCGCCATCGGCATCGAAGCTGCCAGCATGGTGCTGAAGGGGCTGGATGGCTTCCGCGAGGATTACATCTCTCATATCAAAGACCACCACTGCGTGGCCTCCATTCCCCAGAGCATCCCCTGTGTGGCCAACTGTCCCGCCGGCGTGGATATTCCCGGTTATGTGGCGTTGGTGGGCGACAAGCGTTATGCTGACGCCGTGAAGCTCATCCGCAAGGACAATCCGTTCCCCACTGCCTGTGCGCTGGTGTGCGAGCATCCCTGCGAGACCCGCTGCCGCCGTACACTGCTGGACGCCCCGGTCAATATCCGCGGCCTGAAGCGTACCGCTGTGGAGCGCGCCGGCGATGTGCCCGCGCCTGCCTGCATGCCTTCCACCGGCAAGAAGGTCGCCATCATCGGCGGCGGCCCGTCCGGCCTGTCTGCCGCCTTCTACCTCCAGCTTATGGGCCATCAGTGCACCGTGTTTGAAAAGCACAAGCGGCTGGGCGGTATGCTGGTCTACGGCATTCCGGCCTATCGTCTGCCCCGGGAGCGGCTGCAGAAGGACATTGACTGCATCCTGTCCACCGGTGTGGAGGTCAAGCGCAATACCAAGGTGGGCGAGGGCGAGTACACCATGGAGCGTCTGCGCGAGGAGTACGATGCCGTCTACATCGCCATTGGTGCCCACACCGATAAGAAGGTCGGCATCGAGGGCGAGGACGCCGAGAACGTGCTGTCTGCCGTGGAGTTCCTCGGCAAGATCGGCGATGATGAGATCCCGGATCTCACCGGTAAGAAGGTGTGCATCATCGGCGGCGGCAACGTGGCCATGGACTGCACCCGTTCCGCCATTCGCTGCGGAGCCGAGCGCGTTTCCATCGTCTACCGCCGCCGTCAGGAGGATATGACCGCGCTGCCCGAAGAAGTGGAAGGCGCCATCGCCGAGGGTGCTGTGATGATGGATCTGCATGCGCCTCTGCGTATTGAGACCGACGAGACCGGCAAGGTGTCCGCCCTGTGGGCCGCGCCCAAAATGCCCGGTCAGATCAAGGAAGGCCGCATGAGTCCCGCTGCCTCCGGTCTGGACGACAAGCGCATTGAGTGTGATGTGGTCATCGTGGCCGTCGGCCAGGGTATTGAATACCACACGCTGGAGTCCTCCGGTATTCCGGTGGTGCGCGGCGTCATCAAAGCGGAGAACTGGACCGCCGTGGACAATGCTCCCGGCGTGTTCGCCGGCGGCGACTGCGTCACCGGTCCCAAGACCGCCATCCGCGCCATTGCCGCCGGCAAGGTGGCTGCGGCCAATATTGACTACTATCTGGGCTTCAACCATGTCATTACTTCCGACGTGGAGATCCCCAACCCGTCTCTGGACGACAAGCGCTACTGCGGCCGCATCAATATGTCCGAGCGTGAGCCCGCTGAGCGCAGCCATGACTTTAAACTGATGGAGCTTATGATGACTGAGAAGGAGTCCTGCCAGGAGGCCGGACGCTGCCTGCGCTGCGACCACTTCGGCTGCGGCAGCTTCAAGGGAGGGAGGAAAACAGAATGGTAAACGTCACGATCAATGGTATTTCGCTTCAGGTAGAGGAAGGCACCTCCATTCTGGACGCCACCCGTAAGGTCGGCATGCCTGTCCCCACCCTTTGCTTTCTAAAGGGCATCAATGAGATCGGCGCCTGCCGC
The DNA here is from genome assembly GCA_900554855.1 of uncultured Eubacteriales bacterium. Taxonomy (GTDB): domain Bacteria; phylum Bacillota; class Clostridia; order Oscillospirales; family Oscillospiraceae; genus UMGS1766. The sequence goes on from USIZ01000126.1 coordinate 4,273, forward strand.
GCCTGCCTCGTCGAGGTCGAGGGCATCTCCCGGCTGGTCACCGCCTGTAACAACACCTGCGAGGAGGGCATGGTCATCCGCACCAATACCCCCCGCGTCCGGGAGGCCCGCCGCACCAATATCGAGCTGCTGCTGAGCCAGCACCGCATCAACTGTCCCACCTGTGAGCGCAACGGCACCTGCGAACTGCAGAAGATCGCCTCCACGCTCCCCATCGGCGACACCATGAACTACCGGCATGAGTATCCCGCAGACAACTGGGATACCAGCCTGCCCATTATCCGGGATGAGAGCAAGTGCATCAAGTGCTATCGCTGTGTCTCCGTCTGCGAGAAGATCCAGTCCCTGAATATCTGGGATATGGTGGGTACTGGCGCACATACTTCCGTCAACGTCTCCCGCCACCGCAAGATGAACGAGGCGGACTGCGCGTTCTGCGGACAGTGCATCACGCATTGTCCCACCAATGCCCTGCATACCCGGGATGACACGAAGGCCATCATCGGCGTCAACGGCGTGCTGAGCGACCCCAACAAGGTGGTCGTGGTGCAGGTGGCCCCGGCTGTCCGCGCCGCCTGGGGCGAGACCTTTGGCCTGAGCCCCGAGGTCGCCACCGAGAAGCGCATGGCCGCTGCCCTGCGCCGTATCGGCTTTGACTATGTGTTTGACACCAACTTCACCGCTGACCTCACCATCATGGAGGAAGGCACCGAGTTCCTGGGTCGCCTCCAGCATCCCG
>USIZ01000127.1 GCA_900554855.1 uncultured Eubacteriales bacterium
CACGACGCTCTTCCGATCTTTCAAGGCCAAGATCGGCAGCCGCATTGAGAAATACATGGAGGTGCGCTACGCCTATCAGGATCTGCACGATCTGCCCGCAGGCTATGAGGCCCCCGAAGGCCGCGTGAAGCCCTGGGGCACCGGTCAGGCCATCACCGCCGGCCGGGACGTGATCGACGCCCCCTTCGCCGTTATCAACTCCGACGACTACTATGGCGTGGAGTGCTTTGAGCTGCTCTACCGGTATCTGTCCCAGCCCCGTGAGGCCGGTGACTACTGCATGGTGGGCTACCTGCTCAAGAACACTGTCACCGACAACGGCAGTGTGGCCCGGGGCGTATGCGCCTCTGACGAGAATGGCAATCTGGCCGTCATCAATGAGCGCACCCGCATCGAAAAGTTCCCCGGCGGCATCCACTACACTGAGGACGACGGCGCCACCTGGGTCGACCTGCCCGAGGATACGCTGGTCAGCATGAATATGTGGGGATTCCAGCCTGAGTTCGTTGGCGCCCTGCTGGAGCGCTTCCCCGCGTTTCTGGACAACGCCCTCAAAACCAACCCCATGAAGGGCGAGTACCTGCTCCCCAACGTGGTGCGCGATCTGCTGGATGCGGGCAAGGCCACCGTCAAGGTGCTCTCCAGCCACGACAAGTGGTATGGCGTCACTTATCACGAGGACAAGGCCGGCGTGGTGCAGGCCATGGCCGACAAGGCCGCCTCAGGCCTCTACCCCACCCCGCTGTGGAAGTAATGTAAGAAACCTGAATTGCCGGAAGTTTTCCACAAAACTTCCGGCAATTTTCTTTTGTCCGTACTATGGGACACCGCTCCTGCTAAGATGAAATCATCCCAAAGGGAGATCTGACAGGAGGAACGCAGTATGAAACAGATCTACTTCACCGTCACAGGCATCAAATTCCGCTACGGAGCCGACTTCTATGCGGCGGGCTTTCTCCGCCCCGGTCAGCCGGTGCGTCTGGTCAAGGAACCGGAGAACGAGTACGACAGCGACGCCATCCGGGTGGAGATGGACGGGCTCGGGCAGATCGGCTATGTGGCCAACAGCGTACACACCGTCCTCGGCGAGAGCAAAAGCGCCGGCCGAATCTATGACCACATCGGCAAAAAAGCCGTCGGAACCATCCTCTATGTCACGCCTCGGGGCGTGATCTGTGCGCTGGAGCCGAAAAAGAAAAAGCAGTGAATAGAGATGCGAAAAGGCCGAGACATTGTGTCTCGGCCTTTTCCTATCCCATTAAATCTGCACGCCGTCAAACTGGCTCCGGTAGAGCCGGGCGTAGAAGCCGCCCTTCCGAAGCAGCTCGTCGTGGCTGCCCTGTTCCACGATATGGCCGTCCCGCATGACGAGGATCACATCGGCGGACTGGATGGTGGACAGCCGATGGGCCACGATAAAGCTGGTTCTGCCCTTCATCATCGTCTCAAAGGCGTCCTGAATTTTCAACTCCGTGCGGGTATCGATGCTGGAGGTGGCCTCGTCCAGGATCAGCATAGGCGGCAGGCAGAGCATACACCGGGCGATGCACAGCAGCTGCTTCTGCCCCTGACTGAGGGCGCCGCCGTCCTCGCCGATCACTGTATCATAGCCCTGGGGCAGGCGGGAGATAAAGCCGTGGGCGTGAGCCGCCTTTGCCGCCGCCTCGATCTCCTCCCGAGTGGCATCCGGCTTGCCGTAGGCGATGTTTTCGCCGATGGTGCCGCTCTTGAGCCAGGTCTCCTGCAACACCATGCCATAGCTGCGCCGCAGGGAGGCCCGGGTCAGCTGACGGGTCTCGGTGCCGGAGACGACGATCTCACCGCCGTCCACATCATAGAAGCGCATGAGCAGGTTGATAAGGGTGGTCTTGCCGCAGCCGGTGGGGCCGACGATGGCCACCCGCTGGCCGGGCTGCACGTCCAGATCAAAGTGCTCGATGAGCGGCCGGTCGGGCACATAGCGGAAGGACACGTCCCGCAGGGAGACGGTGCCGTCCACCTCGTCCGCCGCCAGCGCCCGGGCGTCCGCCGGGTCGGGAGACTGGGCGGGCGTATCCAGCAGCTCAAACACCCGGGCGGCACAGCTCAGGGCATTCTGAAGCTCCGTCACCACGCCGGAGATCTCGTTGAAGGGCTTGGTATACTGGTTTGCGTAGCTCAGGAACACGGAGAGCTGACCCACGGTGATGGTGTTGCCGGGGATCAGGCCGATGGCGCTCAGCGCGCCCACCAGTCCCACACCGGCATAGACCAGGCTGTTGACGAACCGGGTGGCCGGGTTGGTGAGACTGCTCAGGAACACGGCCTTCTGGCTGACCTGCTGAAGCTCCGCATTGATTTCGTCAAACTCCTCCAGCGTCCGCGTTTCGCGGCCGAAGGCGCGGACGACGCTCTGGCCCTCCACCATCTCGTTGATGAAGCCGGTCTGGCGGCCCCGGACCTTGTTTTGAAGCTGGAAGTTCTTGTAGGTGTGCTTGGCGATAAAGCCCGCCACCACAAGGCTCAGCGGCGTGACCAGCACCACCACCAGCGTGATGGGCCGGTTCAGCGCCAGCATGAAGATCAGAGTGCCCAGAATGGTGAGCACACCGGTAAACAGCTGGGTGAAGCCCATAAGCAGTCCGTCGGCAAACTGATCCACATCGGCCACCATCCGGCTGAGCAGGTCGCCGGTGGAGTGGGCGTCCAGCGTTCCAATAGGCAGGGACTGGAGCTTGTCCATGGCGGAATCCCGCAGATCCCGGGTGACACAGAACACCACCCGGTTATTGCACACGCCCAAAATCCACTGGCTCAGCGCGGTGACGCCGATGGTGAGCAGAATGTTGCGGCAGATGACCGCCACTCCGGCGAGGTTGACCGCGCCCTGACCGATCATCTCGTCGATGGCATCGCCGGTCAGAATGGGAACATAGAGCTGGGTCGCCACGCTGAAGGCGGCGGTGAGCAGACTGAGGGCCAGATAGACCCAGTAGGGACGAATATCGTGCAGGACCCGCTTCAGAGCGGCGGCCTGTCCCTTTTTCTCCCTGGTCATCCGTCCTCACCTCCCCGCTTGAACTGGCTCTCGTAGATCTCCCGGTAGACCGGGCAGCGCTCCAACAGCGCCGCGTGGGTGCCTTCGCCCACCACATGTCCGTCGTCCAGCACCAGAATCAGGTCGGCGTGTTGGAGGGAGGATACCCGCTGGGAGACAATAAACACGGTCGGATGATCCGGAAGAGCCGCCAGCGAGCGGCGCAGTGCCGCATCGGTGGCGTAGTCCAGTGCGCTGGCACTGTCGTCCAAAATCAGCACCGAAGGCCGGGGCACCAGCGCCCGGGCGATGGTGAGCCGCTGACGCTGGCCGCCGGAAAAGTTGCGGCCGCCCTGCTCCACCACCTCGTCCAGCCCATCGGGCTTGGCGCGCACCACGTCTGCGCACTGGGCGGCCTCGAGGGCCTGCCACAGCTGCTCATCCGTGGCGTCCGGAGCGCCGAAGCACAGGTTGGAGCGGATGGTGCCCGAGAAAAGCCGGGCCCGCTGAGGCACCACGCCTACGGCCTGCCGCAGGGCGGCGGCGTCATAGTCGCGCACATTGCGCCCGAAAAGCCGCACCTCGCCGTGGGTGCAGTCATAGAGCCGTGGGATCAGGTTCACCAGCGTGGACTTGCCGCTGCCGGTTCCGCCGATGATGCCGATGGTCTGGCCGGGTCTGGCCGTAAAGGTGACGTGGGACAGGCTCTCCTTTTCACTGCCGGGATAGGCAATGCCCACATCGCGGAAGGAGACCGCCTCCTCGGCGGCGGGGGCTACGGCAGCGGTGCCGGGATCCTCCTCCGGCGGGAGGTCAAGCACCGCGGCGATGCGGTCGGCGGAGGCCATGCTCCGGGTGAGCACCACCACCAGATTAGCCAGCTTGACCAGCTCCACCAGCACCTGATTCATGTAGTTCACCAGTGCGATCACGTCGCCCTGTCGGAGCGTGCCCAGCTGAATGCTGAGGGCGCCGGAATAGAGCAACGCCACGATGCCCAGATTGATGACCACATAGGTCAGAGGGTTCATCAGACTGGAGATGCGCCCCACCCGCTGCTGCTCGGCGTTCAGCGCAGCGTTGGCGCGCTCGAACCGGCGCTGCTCCTCCTCCTCCTTGTGGAAGGCACGGACGACCCGGACGCCGGTCAGGTTTTCGCGGGTGACGGACATGACCCCATCCAGCTTTCCCTGCACCCTCCGGTAGCCGGGAATGGTAAAGGCCATGATGCCGAATACGATGAGAAACAGCGCCGGGATGACGGCGGCGAAAATAAGCGCCGCCCGGCGATCGATGGTAAAGGCGAGGATCAGCGCACCGAACACAATGAACGGTGAGCGCAGAAACAGCCGCAGCACCATGTTCACCCCGTTCTGCGCCTGATTGACATCGCTGGTCATCCGGGTGATGAGGGTGGCGGTGCCCTCCTGCTCCAGCCGGGCGCAGCTCAGGCTCTGGATGCGGGCAAACAGCGCGTGGCGCACGCCGGTGCTGAAGCCCACGGCGGCTTTCGCCGCGAAATACTGTGCCACAATGCTGCACGCAAGGCCCACAACGCCCAGCAGCACCAGCACGCCGCAGCGGCGCAGTATGTAGCCGGTGTCGCCGGCGGGAATGCCTACGTCGATGATCTTGGCCATCACCAGCGGGACAAACAGGTCAAACAGCGCCTCCAGCATCTTGAATGCCGGGGCGACAACGCATTCCTTTTTATAGTTGGTCAGATAGACCAGCAGCTTTTTCAAAGGAAAGACCTCCATTCCGGGAAAAGGATTTTCATAGTATACCACAAAATCCCCGTGGGAGAAAACGAGATTGATTTTACAAATTGGGGTTTGGCAAAGAAAGGCAAAGTTATCTGTTATAATGTAGGGCGGGTGCTTGCCCCCGCCGCGGACGGCCGCAGTTACTGCAACAGGAC
>USIZ01000128.1 GCA_900554855.1 uncultured Eubacteriales bacterium
CCGTTCCAGCTCCGCAACGGGGTTGAGCACCGCGTGGTGCTCAATCGCGGTGGTGATGATGTGCTTTCCCTTCCGCTTTCCATACTCTGCGGCGGCGCGAACGGCCCAGTTGTCGCTCTCGGTGCCGCAGGAGGTAAAGGTAAGCTCCCTGGGACTGCATCCCAACGCCTTTGCCACGGCGGCACGGTCGGATTCCAGCGCCTTTGCCGCCCCGGAAGCCGCCGGATAGCGGGACGAGGGGTTGAAATAGCGCTCGGTCATGGCCTCCGCCGCCGCCTGTGCCGCTTCCGGCCAGACCCGGGTGGTGGCGGCGTTATCCAGATAGGCGATCATGCTTCCACCAGCTTTCCAATCAAACGGGTGCCGCTGATCTCCGTCAGCGCCACCTGACGGAGCTGATTGTGGAGGTTCTCCCCACTCTCCGCGCACACCTCCAGATAGTTCGGCGTATGCCCGCGCCACAGGCCGTCCTTTTCCTCTTCAAACAGGACGGGAACCGTCTTACCCAGTTGACGGTCCAGATATGCCTGTTCCATCTCACCGGCAACGGCGGCGGCGCGGTGCGCCCGCGCCTCCTTCTCCTGCATGGGCACCTGACCGGGCATATCACAGGCCGGAGTGCCGGTGCGTCTGGAGTAGGGAAAAACGTGCATGGCGGAAAAGCCGGCCTCCCGAATGAAGGCCAGTGTCTGCTCAAACTCTCCCTCTGTCTCCCCGGGGAAACCGGTGATAAGATCGGTGGTAATGGCCGGATCGTCAAAATACCGGCGCAGAAGCGTACAGGACTCCAGATACCGCGCCGTGTCGTACTTGCGATTCATCCGCTTCAGCGTGGCGTCACAGCCGCTCTGGAGGGAGAGGTGGAAGTGGGGGCACAGATTATCAAGCTTCGCGGCCCGGACACAGAAGTCCTCGGTGATGGTGCGCGGTTCCAGGCTGCCCAGCCGGATGCGCAGCGCGGGTACGGCGGCGCAGAGCGCCTCCAGCAGGTCGATGAGGCTCTGACCGTTTTTCAGATCCTTGCCCCAGCTGGAGATCTCGATACCAGTGACCACGATCTCCCGATAGCCCTCTCCGGCCATGCGCTGTGCTTCCGCCACCGACTCGTCCAGCGCCAGAGAGCGCACAGGCCCTCTGGCGTAGGGAATGGCGCAATAGGTGCAGAAATTGACACAACCATCCTCTACCTTGAGCATACAGCGGGTACGCCCTTCCAGTCCGCCGGCGGGCAGGAACTCAAACTCCCGACGCCGCATGACCGCATCCACATTGACGCGCTGCTTTCCATGGACAGCCTGCTCCAGATCATCCAGAAACCGCATCCGATCCCCGGTACCGTAAATCAGATCCACCTCCAGCTTCTCCAACTGTTCCGGGGAGGTCTGGGCGTAGCAGCCGCAGACGGCCACCACTGCGTCCGGGCTTCTGCGCCGGGCCCGGCGGATCATCTGGCGGGACTTTTTATCGCTGACCGCCGTGACCGTGCAGGTATTGACGATATAGGCATCTGCCGGCTCCTCAAACTCCACCAGCTCATGCCCCCGCTGACGCAGAATGGTCTCCATGGCCTGCGTCTCATATTGATTCACTTTGCATCCCAACGTATAAATGGCAATTTTCATTCTACTTCATCCTATATACAGAGTCTTTTTATTATATCAGCTTTTTCTCCGCTGTCAAAGTACCTGCACCGACAAAACCTGTTGTGTTTTACACTTGCTTTTGGTAGAATAAGACTACTTTTTACGCTAGCGATACAGGAGAGAAAACTATGCAGAAAACAATGACCGAGGGCAGTGAGTGGAAGCTCATTTTGCTCTTCACCCTCCCGCTGATGGCGGGCAACCTTTTGCAGCAGCTTTACAACACGGTGGACGGCATCATCGTGGGCAATTTTGTCAGTGAAAATGCGCTGGCGGCAGTGGGCACCTGCTCACCGCTGACCCTGCTGTTTGTGGCCATCGCGCTGGGCATGTCCAATGGCGCGGCGGTGGTCGTCTCCCAATTATTTGGAGCGCGGCGGCTGGATGAGATGAAGCGAAGTGTCGCCACCTCTCTTCTGCTCCTGTTCTGGATGGGCCTTGGCTTCTCCGTGCTGGGTATGCTGAGCGCCAAATGGCTGCTCCGCAGTGTGCTCGGCGTGCAGGGCTATCTGCTGGATGACGCCGTGCTCTACTTCCGGGTGTACGCCGCCGGACTGCTCTTTCAGTTTGTCTACAATATTGTCTCCGCCATCCTGCGTTCGCTGGGCGACAGCCGCGCTACGCTCTATTTTCTGCTCATCTCCTCCCTGTGCAATGTCGGGCTCGATCTGGCAGCCGTACTGGTGTTCCGACTGGGCGTTCTGGGCGTGGCACTGGCCACGGTGCTGTCTCAGCTGGTGTCGGCTCTGGTCAGCCTTCTCTATATGTTCCGCCGCTATCCCGATCTGCGTTTTGCCAAGGGCGAGTTCCGCTTTGACAGGGAAAAAGGGAGACTGATCCTCAAAATGGGCATTCCCTCCACCCTCCAGCAGTGCGTTGCCTCTCTGGGCCATGTCGCCATCCAGCGGGTCATCAACGCCTTCGATATCACCGCCGGCTACACCGCTGCCATGCGCATTGAAAGCTTCCTGCTCATCCCCATTCAGGGCTTCTTTATGGGCATGGCCACCTTCACCGGCCAGAACCTCGGCGCAGGCAAGCTGGAGCGTATCTACCGGGCTCTGCGGCGCACACTGGTCATGAGTCTTATTGTGATCGGCTGCGTCATCGCCGTTATCTACCCTCTGGCGCCTCAACTGGTCACTCTGTTCGGCGTGACCGGCCCCTCCGCCGCAATTGCAGTCACCTATCTGCGTTTTATCGTGTTCGCATTTCTGGTATTCTGCGTTTACTTCTGCGTCAACGGGGTGTTGCAGGGCTCCGGCGATGTGGGCTTCTGTGCCTTTAACACCTTCTCCGGTCTGGCCATGAAGGTCATCTTTGTCTATATTGCCGCCTTCCTCACCCCCATTGGTATGCACGCCATCTGGTGGGGCAGTCTGGCCAGCTGGGCTTACAGTCTGATCCTCGCAGTCCTGCGCTACCGTTTTGGCCCATGGAGAAGCAAGGCCATTGTAAAGCCCCTCTGATTGTGGCTTTTGCACAGATATTACGTTTGCGCCTGATTATTTCACCGAAAGTATTTGCAGCGCCACTCTAATGTGTTAAAATAATTTTATTATGACCGGAACGGAGTTAATTGTTGGAGGGACTGCCATGGCGGATGAGCACAACTTTTTTGCCCTGATCTCCCGGATGAAGTATATCGATCGCTGGGCGCTGATGCGCAACACGGAGACAGAGAACATTCAGGAACACTCCCATCAGGTGGCCGTGCTGGCTCACGCGCTGGCGCTGATCGCCAACCAGCGCTTTGGCGCACAGCTTGACCCGGGCCGGGTGGCTGTGGCAGCACTCTATCACGATGCCACCGAGATTATCACCGGTGATATGCCCACCCCCGTCAAGTATTACAACTCCACGCTGCGAGACTCCTACAAGCAGGTGGAGGCCGCCGCCGCTGACCGGCTGCTCAGCATGCTCCCGCCGGAGCTGCGGCCGGAGTTTGAGCCCTATCTGCGGGAGAGTGACCCGGAGATCCACGCCTATGTGAAAGCAGCGGACAAGCTGTCTGCCTATCTCAAGTGCGTAGAGGAGGTCAAGGCGGGCAACAGTGAGTTCCGCCTCGCCAAGGAGCAGACCTGGGCGGCGCTGATGGACAAGCCCCTTCCCGCCCTGCAATATTTCATCGACCAATTCCTGCCCAGCTTCGAGCTGACGCTGGACGAGCTTCAAAAGTAAAGGAGAGTTTAAACTATGCGTGCAATCGTTTCTGTGATCGGCAAGGATCAGGTGGGCATCATCGCCAACGTCTGTTCCCTGCTCTCTTCCCATCAGGTCAATGTGCTGGACATCAGCCAGACCGTGCTTCAGGATTACTTCACCATGATCATGGTGGTAGACACCTCTGCCTGCTCGATGGATTTTGCCGCTCTGGTCACCGAGTTGGAGCAGGAGGGCACCAAGCTGGGTCTGACCATCCACGCCCAGCGGGAAGATATCTTCAACGCCATGCACCGGATCTGAGGAGTGGTTGACTATGCTGAGTAAAGACGAGATCCTCCAGACCATACACATGATCGACCAGCAGCATCTGGACATCCGCACCATCACCATGGGCATCTCCCTGCTGAGCTGCGCCAACCCGGATGCCAAGGTCTGCTGCCAGAACATCTACGACAAGATCTGCAAAAAGGCCGAGCATCTGGTGTCCACCGGCGAGGCCATCGAGCGGGAGTTCGGCATTCCCATCGTCAACAAGCGTGTCAGCGTCACCCCCATCTCTCTGGTGGCGGCGGGCTGCAACACCGAGGATTATGTCCCCTTCGCCCAGGCGCTGGATCGGGCGGCTCACACGGTGGGCATCAACTTCCTCGGCGGCTACTCTGCTCTGGTACAGAAGGGCATGACCGAGTCCGATGTCAAGCTCATCCGCTCCATTCCCGAAGCGCTGGCCACCACTGAGCTGGTGTGCTCCTCCGTCAATGTAGGCTCCACCCGGGCAGGCATCAACATGGACGCCGTCAAGCTTATGGGCGAGACTGTGAAGGCCGCCGCCGACCGCACCGCTGACCGGGGCGGCTTCGGCTGCGCCAAGCTGGTGGTATTCTGCAACGCCGTAGAGGACAACCCCTTCATGGCCGGTGCATTCCATGGCGTGGGCGAGGCTGAGACCGTCATCAACGTGGGCGTTTCCGGCCCCGGCGTGGTCTACCACGCCCTCCAGTCCGTCAAGGGCCAGCCCTTTGACGTGGTGGCGGAGACCGTCAAAAAGACCGCTTTCCGCATCACCCGCATGGGTCAGCTGGTGGCGCAGGAGGCC
>USIZ01000129.1 GCA_900554855.1 uncultured Eubacteriales bacterium
CGCCCCCGACGATGTGGTCATCCTGCTGGGCGGCCGCACCGGCCGCGACGGCATCGGCGGCGCCACCGGCTCCTCCAAGAGCCATAACAAGAAATCCCTCCAGACCATGGCGTCTGAGGTGCAGAAGGGCAACGCTCCGGAGGAGCGCAAGATCCAGCGCCTGTTCCGCAACGGCGACGTGACCCGGATGATCAAGCGCTGCAACGACTTCGGCGCGGGCGGCGTCAGCGTCGCCATCGGCGAGCTGGCCGACGGCCTGTCCATTGACCTGAACGCCGTGCGCAAGAAATATGACGGTCTGGACGGCACCGAACTGGCCATCTCCGAGTCTCAGGAGCGTATGGCTGTGGTCGTGCGGCCGGAGGATGCGGAGAAGTTCATCGCCGCCGCCACCGCCGAGAACCTGGAGGCCTATCAGGTGGCTGTGGTCACCGAGGAGCCCCGCATGGTCATGAGCTGGAACGGCGTGAAGATCGCCGACCTGAGCCGGGCCTTCCTGGCCAGCAACGGCGCGGACAAGCACACCACCGTCTCTGTCCCCGTGCTGGGCGATGCCGAGGCCCAGGTGGACTATGACGGCGACCCCATCCAGCTCTTCCAGCGCATCGTGGACGACCCCAACATGGCCTCCCAGCGCGGCCTGACCGAGCGCTTCGACGGCTCCATCGGCGCGTCCTCCGTGCTGATGCCCTTCGGCGGCCGGGATCAGCAGACCCCGGCGCAGGCTATGGCGGCCCTGCTGCCCGTCGGCCCCGGCCACGAGACCAAGACCTGCTCCGTCATGGCCTTCGGCTTCGACCCCTACCGCAGTGAGCGCAACCCCTTCGTGGGTGCGGCGGAGTCCGTGGTGGAGTCCGTTGCCAAGCTGACCGCCGCCGGTGCGGATCCCAAGCTGGCCTACCTCTCCCTGCAGGAGTATTTCGAGAAGCTGCGGGATGAGCCCAGCCGCTGGGGCAAGCCCTTCGCCGCCCTGCTGGGCGCCCTGAGCGCTCAGATCGGCCTGAAGGCCGCCGCCATCGGCGGCAAGGACTCCATGTCCGGCTCCTTCCTGAACATGGACGTGCCCCCCACGCTGGTGAGCTTCGCCATCGCTCCCGCTGATGCCGAGCAGGTGGTCAGCCCCGAATTCAAGAAATCCGATGACCCCGTCTACCTCTTCACTGCCCCCAAGGGCGACTATGCCGGCACGTTGGCTATGTGGGAGCGCTTCCACGAGCTGGTCAAGGCTGGCAAAGTCAGAGCCGCATGGGCCGTGACCTCCGGCGGCGTGGCCGAGGGTCTTATGAAGATGTGCTTCGGTAACAAGATCGGCTTTGTCGGCACCGATGATTTGAAGGGTGCCAAGCTCTTCGCCCCCTCCTGCGGCTCCCTCATCGCGGAGCTGACCGAGGATGTGGACTTCGGCGAGAAGATCGGCAAGACCGCGTTCCCGCCCATGCTGGAGGCCGGCGGCGCTTATCTGCCGCTGGAGGACGTGCAGGCGGTGTGGGAGAACACCCTTGAGGACGTCTATCCCACCCGGCTGAAGGCCGAGGAGAGCGAGGAGAGCGAGGACGACAAGCTGGACGACCCCATGTCCACCATCCACTGCGAGGTGGGCCAGGGCAATCAGGCCGACCATGTGCCCGAGATCACCTGCAAGGACCGTTCCACTGCCGCACCCGCCGTCAAGGTTGCCCGTCCCCGGGCCGTCATTCCGGTGTTCCCCGGCACCAACTGCGAGTATGATACCGCCAACGCCTGCCTGCGCGCCGGCATTGAGCCCCAGATCCTCGTGGTGCGCAACCTGACCAACGATCTGCTCACCGAGTCCGCCAAGGAGCTGGAGAAGGCCATCAAGGCCAGCCAGATGATCATTCTGCCCGGCGGCTTCTCCGGCGGCGACGAGCCTGAGGGCTCCGGCAAGTTCATTGCCTCCTTCTTCCGCAACGAGCGCATCAAGGACGCGGTGCACGACCTGCTCAAGAATCGGGACGGCCTGATGCTGGGCATCTGCAACGGCTTCCAGGCTCTTGTCAAGCTGGGCCTGGTGCCCTACGGCGAGATCCGGGATCTGGACGACAGCTGCCCGACCCTGACCTTCAACCTGATCGGTCGCCATCAGTCCCGCTATGTCACCACCCGCGTGGCCTCCGTCAACAGTCCCTGGATGCTGAAGGCGGACGTCAACGAGCTGTACACCGTTCCCGTGTCCCACGGCGAGGGCCGCTTTGTGGCGCCGCCTGAGATCATGACCCAGATGATCGAGCACGGCCAGATCGCCACCCAGTATGTGGATGTCTACGGCAACCCGACTATGGACATCTCGGCCAACCCCAACGGCTCCATGAACGCCATCGAGGGCATCTTCTCCCCGGACGGCCGCGTGTTCGGCAAGATGGGCCACTCCGAGCGCTACGGCACCTATGTGGGCAAGAATATCCCCGGTGAAAAGCATATGCCGCTGTTCGAGTCCGGCGCGGAGTATTTCAAATAATTGTCATAATTTAAAACGCGGCACCTGTGGGTGCCGCGTTTTATTTGCAGGAGAGAACCAAATGAAACGCATCATTGTTTTTATCGCCATTATGCTTTCTCTTTCTCTGACCCTGGCGTCCTGCGGCAGACAGGACGACGGCACTGTGCAGAGTGCACCGCTGCCCCAGAGCAGTTCTGCGGCCGATGCGTCCCAGTCCGCGCAGGCGGCTCCTGCGGAGCCGGTACAGACAAATCCTGCGGATCCGGTGCAGGCGGATCCCACGCCGGATCAGTCTGCGGAACAGGAGCCGGAGCAGACGCAGGAGATCCCAGCAGCTTACCGGGAGATCCTGGATCTGAATGCGGCCATCGTAAAAAATGGGGACGCAGCGCTGCTTGATGAGGCTTACGGAGAGGATCGGGTGTCGATCGTCATTCGCTATAGCGTGGGCAGGCCGGAAAGCTGGGGATATTGTCTGATGGACGTGGATGGCGACGGCGAACAGGAGCTGCTGCTCGCTGCGCTCGATGACGACCATATCGGTACCGAGATCTGCCAGATGTTCCGCATTGTAGACGGACAGGCTGTTGAAATCCTGACTGGCATGGAGCGCAACTGGTACCAGCTGCGCGAGGATGGAATGATTTATAGTGAAGGTTCCGGCGGTGCAGCTTACCACAATGCGACGGTCTATGCACTGGAGCCCGGGTGTGCGGAGCTGGCTTTTGCAGAGGAGGTCTACAGCGATCTGGATGATGACAATAATCAGATATGGTTACATGCCGATGCGTCAGGCAACAAGACATTGATTTCGGAGGAGGAGGCCTTTGACTGGATGGCCAGTCAGTCTGCTTCCGTTTGTGCGATGGAGTACATCCCCTTCTCCGAGTATCAAGCGAGCTGAGGCGCAGTGGAGAAAGGAATAAAGAGATGATTGTGATTGCTCTTCTGTCGCTGCCTGCGGCGCTGATCTGCGCGCTGGTGGGAATCGTGCGTGCCGTGCGGCGGAAGCCGCCGCTGCCGTTTCTGATTGCCGCCGGGGTGCTGGGGCAGGTGTGCGCCTTCTGTTTGGGACTGAGCTCCGGCGGGATGTCGGCGCTGCTGTTGCCGGTGCTCCTGCTCGGGCTTTATGGTGTGGGCATTTTATTGACGGCTGCAATCCGAGCGCTTTTTCACAAATGTGCCAAGCGGCTGGTACAGATCGGTCTGATCGTGCTGGGCGTCAGCACGGCGGCGTTTCCGTTCTGCGCCGGAATGGGCCTGCCCACCAGTCTGCTTCTGCTGGGTCTGCTGGCGGGACTTGTCGGCATTGTATGCCTGCTCGTCATGCTGGTGTGCCGTCTTGTGAAGCGCCCGTGGCGGCAGGGAAGGTGGGCGAGTCCCATTGCGCTGGGGCTTGCGGTGGCGCTGTTTGTGGGATTCAACGCCGCATCTGCCAGCGCCCGGGCGAAGAATGCCCGGGAGGGCGAGATCCACGCCATCGCAAATGTGCAGACCGAACTGAATTTTGAGGTGAAGGACGGGGACGCACCGCTGGAGGTCAATGAGCTGGTGGTGGACGAGGACTGGGGATCCACCCGGGTCTATGACAGCGCCCATCTGAACCGGCTCATCGACGTGAGCGGCACCTCCGCCGAGGAGTGCCGCCGCCGCATTGAGCAGAACCGGGACATTCCCGGGAAGTTCAAGGACTATTTCACCGACTTTGTGAATCGGATCGAGACAAAGTACCCCGACGCAGACCTGTCGGTGCTCTGTCACAATCTGGAGAACCTCCGGGTGGAGGAGCTGAACGATCAGGCGTATCTGATGAAGACCGCCAGTGTGGATTCGCTGGGCGTCTACTTCAATAACGAGAATGCCATCTACATCCCGGAGGGCACCGTGTATGTTGAGGGGGAGTTCGGCTTTCAGGTGCTGATCCACGAATTCTGTCACGCGGCGCGGATCTGCTGGCTGGATGGAAGCAGCAAGAACAGCGCCAGCTTTGACAGCAGTCTGGAGGACGACCTGCTGGGCGAGTGCATGAACTCCGTCTTTTCGTGCAGCCTGCTGAGCTATGACGAGCGGGACATCGCCTATCAGACCCCCAGCAACTATCTGAGCATTATGCTGGAGTGCATGGACAACTACACGCTGTCCGACTACATGAACCACAGCTCCGCCTATTTCCTGCATAAGCTGGATGAGACCGCGGGCGACACAAATTATGCCAGTGTGATCTGGAAACTCATCGCCCTTCAGCGCTCTGACTGGCGGGAGAAAAACATCGACATTCCCGCCCGGACCTATGAGCCGATCTATGAGTATCTTTGCAAACTGTACTATCGCAAGTATGTTACGGCGGACATGACCGACGAGGAAGCCCGGGCGGTGGCGGACGAGCTGGTGGACAAGGCATTC
>USIZ01000130.1 GCA_900554855.1 uncultured Eubacteriales bacterium
CCCTACAGACGCTCTTCCGATCTATGATGACCCTGCTCGATGTACTTCTTCGCGTTGTCCCACGCGCCGCCGGCGTTGGACATGAAGATGGCCATGAGCATGCCGGTGGCGACGGCGCCCGCAAGGAAGCCGCCCAGCATGGCAGGATTGAAGCAGCCGATGGCGACCGGCACCACGATGGCGAGGCAGCCCGGAAGCATCATCTCGCGCAGGGCGGAAGAGGTGGAGATGGCCACGCACTTGTCGTACTCGGGCTCGGCCTTGTACTCCATGATGCCCTTGATCTCCTTGAACTGACGGCGGACCTCAACCACGATGGACTGAGCAGCGGTCTGCACAGCGCTCATGGTGAAGGCGGAGAACACCATGACCAGCATGGCGCCGATGAACAGGCCGACCAGAACAGTGGGGTTGGTGAGCTTCAGGTCCATGACGGCCTTACCGGCAGCCGCCAGCTTGGCGTCGGCAATGTTGACGTAGGAGACCAGCAGAGCCAGAGCGGTCAGGGAAGCGGAGCCGATGGCAAAGCCCTTGCCGGTAGCGGCAGTGGTGTTGCCCAGAGAGTCCAGAGCGTCGGTGCGGTTGCGGACCTCCTCGGGCAGACCGGCCATCTCGGCGATGCCGCCGGCGTTGTCAGCCACGGGGCCATAGGCGTCGGTGGCCAGGGTGATGCCCAGAGTGGACAGCATACCGACAGCGGCGATGCCGATGCCGTACAGGCCCTGGTTGAAGTTACCGTGGCCGCCGGCAGCGAAGAAGGAAATAACAACAGCCACAGCCACGATCAGGATGGAGGTCATGGTGGACTTCATGCCCAGAGAGATACCGCCAATGATGATGGTGGCGGAACCGGTCTCGGAGGCGTCAGCCAGCTTCTGAGTGGGCTTGTAGTTATCAGAGGTGTAGTACTCGGTGAAGTAGCCGATGGCGCAGCCGCCGACCAGACCGCAGAGGATGGCAATGAACACGCCCAGCTGATTCTGCTCCAGAATGACGAAGCACAGAATGGCGGAGGCAATGGCGCTCAGCACAGCGGCGGTATAGGTGCCGGTGCGCAGGCTCTTCAGCAGAGAAGCCTGAGTGGCGTTCTCCTTGGTGCGGATCAGGAAGGAGCCGATGATGGAGCAGATGATGCCGGCCACAGCGATAGCCAGAGGCAGGATCATACCGTTGAAACCATAGCCGGCCATAGCGCCCAGGCCGAAGGTGGCCAGGATGGAGCCGACATAGGACTCATACAGGTCGGCGCCCATGCCGGCCACGTCGCCCACGTTGTCGCCCACGTTGTCGGCGATGGTGGCGGGGTTGCGGGGGTCATCCTCGGGGATGCCGGCCTCGACCTTACCGACCAGGTCAGCGCCCACGTCAGCGGCCTTGGTGTAGATGCCGCCGCCCACACGGGCAAACAGCGCCATGAAGGAAGCGCCCACGCCGTTCATGACCAGGATGTTGCCCATCTCAGTGGGATCGCCGATGGCGAAGTACAGAACGGTGAACCAGATGGAAATGTCCAGCAGGCCCAGACCGACGACGGTGAAGCCCATAACGGAGCCGGAGGAGAACGCCACGCGCAGACCCTTGTTCAGGCCCTCAGAAGCAGCCTGAGCGGTACGGGCATTGGCGTTGGTGGCGATCTTCATGCCGATGAAGCCGGCCAGCATGGACCAGATACCACCGGTGAGGAAAGCGAAGGGGGTGACGCGGGAGAGCATCTGGCCCTTGGAGGCAAAGGCGATGATCAGCAGGATCACAAAGACCACAGCGAACACCTTAGCCACCGTGGTGTACTGATGCTTCAGGTAAGCGTTGGCACCCTCACGGATGGAAGAAGCGATCTTCTTCATCTTATCGGTACCCTCAGAGTAGCTCAGCACCTTTTTCGCCTGAACAATGGCGAAAACGCCGGCGATCACTGCGCCGAGGAAACCAATCCAAAATAAGTTTTGCAAAGTATCCCATCTCCTTACTTAAAAACAGGGAGTCGCTCGTTTCGACTCCCATAATGACAATGGTATTTTAGCAAGAACCCACCTCTATTGCAAGAGCAAAACAGAAAAAACTTTCATAAATGTCGTTAGGAACCGCTCAAATTTCAGTGTCTTTCTTGCAAAGCGCCCCTTCGGCGGCTATACTGGGAGCAGAAAAGGCCCTCTGCGGCCGGTCGGGCCGCCGCGTCTGAAAGGAGCGCACCTGCATGGACATGACGAAACGGGACGTACAATACCACATCGGACTCGGTCAGGGGGACGCGGGAGGATACTGCATTCTGCCCGGCGACCCGGGGCGCTGCGAGCGCATTGCCGCCCTGCTGGACAACAGATGCTTTGTCCATTCCAACCGGGAGTTCACCACCTGGGCGGGCACACTGGAGAGCGAGAAGGTCAGCGTGGTCAGCACCGGCATCGGCGGGCCGTCGGCGGCTATCGCCGTGGAGGAGCTTCATCAGATCGGCGTACACACCTTCCTTCGCATCGGCACCTGCGGCGGCATCCGGCTGGACGTGCAGAGCGGCGATGTGGTCGTGGCCACCGGCGCAGTGCGCATGGAGGGTACCAGCCGGGAGTATGCCCCCATCGAATATCCCGCCGTGCCCGACTTCACCGTGACCCGGGCCCTTGCGGACAGCGCCGCGGCGCTGGGCTATCCCTGCAAGGTGGGCGTTGTCCAGTGCAAGGACAGCTTCTACGGCCAGCACTCTCCCGCCCGAATGCCAGTCAGCTTTGAGCTGGAGCAGAAATGGGAGGCGTGGAAGCGGCTGGGCGTGCTGGCCAGCGAGATGGAGAGCGCCGCCATGTTCACCGTCGCCGCCGCCCTCGGCGTCCGGAGCGGCGCCTGCTTCCATGTGATCTGGAATCAGGAGCGTGAAAAGGCCGGGCTCGACCAGATTGAAAACGACGACACCGGCTCCGCCGTCCGTGTCGCCGTAGAAGCCCTGCGGCGGCTCATCCGGGAGGATCGGGCAAAGCTGTGATCCCGCAGATCTTCAGCGCCGCTTCTCATCCTCATATTGAAATGTATCAGCCGCCGGATCTCAGATCCGGCGGCCTTCGTCGATTTATTTGCTTTCTTCGCCCATGGGAATGGTGTCGTCCTCCCGAACCCAGTCCTCCACGTCCACCACGGTGTAGTCGCTCTCGGTATCCCGGGCGACGACGCGGCTGATGCCCGCATTGATGACCATGCGGCGACACATGGAGCAGCAGGTGGCATCGTGGATCAGCTCGCCGGTCTTGGCGTCCCGCCCGGCCAGATAGAGAGTGCCGCCCAGAATGTCCCGCCGGGCGGCGGAGATAATGGCGTTGGCCTCGGCATGCACGCTGCGGCAGAGCTCATAGCGCTGGCCGGAGGGCACCTGAAGTTCCTCCCGGGTGCAGCGGCCCAGATCGACGCAGTTCTTACGGCCCCGGGGCGCGCCGTTATATCCGGTAGAGACGATCTCGTCATTGCGGACGATGATCGCGCCATACTTGCGCCGCAGACAGGTGGAGCGTTCCAGCACGCTCTGCGCAATATCCAGATAATAGTTCTCCTTGTCTACCCGGTCCATGGTAGATCCCTCCTCCGCTTTCAGGCGATTTTTTAGTATAGTATAGGCGAAAATGCCCGCTTGTGCAAGAGATTTACACATTGTTTACGATTGCTTCATTGACGAAGCAATGTTTTCGTACTAAGATACACTATGATAATTCATTATGAATGGAGCATTTTTTGTGATCCGCAATTTTTTCAGTCGGCTGATGTATGGCCGCTATGGCAACGATCAACTGAACATTTTCCTGTTTGTGATTTTCTGGCTGCTCTGGATCGCGGAAATGATCGTCCGCAACCAGACGGCTGACGCGATCCTCAGCGGCGTATCCACCCTTCTGGCGCTCATTCTGCTCTTCCGGATCATGAGCCGGAACTACGGCCGCCGCCGGGCGGAAAACGACGCCTTTCTGAAGGTGGCCGGGCCGGTGATCCACTGGTTCAAGCGTCGGCGCTGTCAGGCCAAGGACAAGGATCATCTCTACTTCAAGTGCCCCACCTGCTCCCAGATGCTGCGGGTGCCCAGGGGCAAGGGCAAAATCTCCATCACCTGCCGCAACTGCGGCACAGTCTTTCAGGAAAAGACCTGAATCTCCGCTAAAGAGCCGCGAAGGACGCTCCAAAACGTCCCTCGCGGCTTCTTGTTTTGCACTTGTCCAGTCCTCTGCGCACAAAGTTTTTCTATCTTTTTGTGTGCAAAAACAAAAGTTGCAATTTTCAAAAATAATTCTTGCATTTCTAGTTTCTCCTGCTATACTGATACTTGTAGAAAGCACTTACACAAAACTATTTTTGAAAAGGAGAAATTGACCATGGCACTGAAGCTTGTCACGATCGGAGATCACTGGAACATCATCTATTCTGAGCGCCCGAACGGAGAGAAGGTGCTGTGGGATGTAAGCGGAAACGGCGCAGAATTTGTCGTCCCCGCCGATGTGGCGGAGATCCGCAAGCGCGCTTTTGACATTACCAACTGCCCCAACCTGCAAAAGGTCTTTATTCCGGAAAAGGTGCGCCAGATTCACAAGGGCGCCTTTGACGGCTTTGACAGCAGCCTGGCCATCGAGTGTGGCAGCCAGTACAAACCCGAGGGCTACTTCGAGGGCGAGTACATGGAGGAGCACGAGGAGGACGGCTCCGTCTACTACATCACCCACTACGGCAGCTGGCTCCACCGCTCCGTGGTGCTGCGCAGCCGGGACTGCGAGGGTCGGCTGACCTGGATGTCCTGCACCCCGGACAGCGAGATCGCGCGGCGCCCCTCCGTCAAGTGGGGCTGTCGGGTCGG
>USIZ01000131.1 GCA_900554855.1 uncultured Eubacteriales bacterium
GATCGTACACCTCAGGCATCTGATCCTTCAGGTGGCTGATGGGAGAAGGAGTGCGCACGCCGGCAACAACGTCCTCGCCCTGTGCATTGATCAGGTACTCGCCCATCAGCTTCTTAGCGCCGGTGGCGGGGTCACGGGTGAATGCAACGCCGGTACCGGAACGATCACCGGAGTTGCCGAAAGCCATCTGCTGGACGTTGACAGCGGTGCCCCACTCGTAGGGGATCTCGTTCATCTTGCGGTAGACGTTGGCGCGGGGGTTATCCCAGCTGCGGAACACGGCCATGACGGCCTCGATGAGCTGCTCCTTGGGATCCTGGGGGAAGGGCTTGCCCTCGTTGTCCTCATAGATCTTCTTGAAGATACCGACCAGTTCCTTCAGGTCCTCGGCGGTCAGATCCACGTCGTTCTTGACGCCCTTG
Source organism: uncultured Eubacteriales bacterium (assembly GCA_900554855.1). Taxonomy (GTDB): domain Bacteria; phylum Bacillota; class Clostridia; order Oscillospirales; family Oscillospiraceae; genus UMGS1766. Next base: position 423 of record USIZ01000131.1, read on the forward strand.
GCCTCCTTCATCTTGTCGATCTGCTCCTCGAACAGGCTCTTGGACACGCCCATGACCACGTCGGAGAACATCTGGACAAAACGGCGGTAGGAATCGTAAGCAAAACGCTCGTTGCCGGTCTTTTTGGCCAGACCCTCAACGGCCTCATCGTTCAGGCCCAGGTTCAGGATGGTGTCCATCATGCCGGGCATGGACTGGCGGGCGCCGGAGCGCACGGAGACCAGCAGAGGATTGTTGATGTCGCCAAAGGTCTTGCCGGTGATCTCCTCCAGACCCTTGACGTGCGCGAAGATGTCGGCCACGATCTCGTCATTGATGCGGCGGCCGTCGGTGTAGTACTGGGTGCAGGCCTCGGTGGTGATGGTGAAGCCCTGGGGCACCGGCATACCGGCAGCGGTCATCTCCGCCAGACCGGCGCCCTTGCCGCCCAGCGTGTTCTTCATTGTCACCTTGTCACCGGCGAATGCGTCGGAGCCCTCGCTGAAGTAGTAGATAAACTTCTTTGCCATGAGTTCGTTCCTCCTTGCCAAAATGCGCCCCGCCGGTTCTGCAAAGTTTCCTGCATTCACGGGCCTGTTTCAGCCCGAAAGCGGAGCCAACTGTCTATCGTCCTCGTATGGCTGCATTATAGAACTTTTTTTCGTAGAACGCAAGATATTTTTGTTAAATTCTCTAAATTTTTTCACTTTATTAGTCACTTAGCGAAAACACTTTCTAAAAATCTTTACAAAATTCTTTTCAAAAAGTTTTTGCTTTCTGTGCACTTATGCCCGTTTTTTTGTATTCTATGCAGGAACCACAGCATCGAATTTTTGCCGGGTTTACAAAAGGTTCATAAGCGCGTCATGATTTGGTCTTAATTTGCCGGTATGATAAAGATGTTCCAAAGAGGAACACCATTAGCAAAGCCTCTCATCTTCATTTCTTTCTCTCTCTTAACAAAGGAAAAGGACTTCCGGTTCAGGCCCGGAAGTCCTTTTTCATTTGATCGGAACGGAATTGATCCGCAAGTCCGACGCAGGGCAGGCGCTTTTCCCCGCCGTGCCATGCCGGCAAGTTGGGGTTTGGCGAATAGCAGGAAGTTCTGAAAGCCTTCCGACCCTTTTGTCTGCTCCGCAGACATTTCCCCACACAGTGGGGAATCACCCCTTGAGGGGAAGGCTTTGGCACGGTGCAGACTGTCGAAGGCTTCCCCTCGGGGGGAAGCTGGCACGGCGAAGCCGTGACTGATGAGGGGGCAAGATTAGGATGGCTTTCCTTTCGGCGCCACCTCATCCGGCCCTTTGGGCCACCTTCCCCTCAAGGGGAAGGCTTTGGTGCGGCGCAGACTGTCGAAGGCTTCCCTACAACCCCCAAGTTATGAACCGGAGCACTCACTCCTCCAGTCCAAAGAACCTCAATGCGTTGCGGGTGGTGAATTCCTCGACGTGTTCCGGGGTGGTGCCGCGGATCTCGGCGATCCTGTCCCGGATATAGATGAGGTTGCGGCTGTCGTTGCGCTTTCCGCGATTGGGCACGGGGGCCAGATAGGGGGAGTCCGTCTCGATCATGATGCGGTCCTCCGGCAGGGCGGCGATGACCTCCGGCGCCTTCCGGGCGTTTTTGAACGTGATGACCCCGGTGAAGCTCAGGCTCCAGCCCAGCCGCACCAGCATCTTCGCGTCCTCCACCGCGCCGGAATAGCAGTGGAACACGCCGCGCACCTGCGGAAACTCCCGGACGATGGCCATGGCGTCCTGATGCGCCTCCCGGTCGTGGACGATGACGGGCAGACCGAGCTCCTGCGCCAGCGCCATGTGATCCCGGAAACATTTTTTCTGCAAGTCCCGATCCGGGTTCTCCGGCCAGTAATAGTCCAGCCCGATCTCGCCGATGGCCACCACCTTCGGCTCCGACAGAGCCAGCGCCCGGATCTGCGCCAGATCTGCGTCGGTATATCCGGCGCACTCCTCGGGCTGGAAGCCCACGGCGGCATAGACATGGGGATATTGGCGGGCCAGCTTCACCGCCCTCCGGCTGGAGGGCAGGTCGCAGCCCGGATCCACCACCCAGCCGACCCCGGCGGCGGGCAGGGCATTCAGAACCTCCGGGCGATCTTCGTCAAAGCGCTCGGTATCGTAGTGAGCATGGGTTTCAAACAGCATAAGATCAAGTCCTCTATGGGGATGATATACCTTGGCATTGCACAGACTTTTGCCTCAGAACCATCCCATTCAAGCAAAATACCTGCCGGCGCAACGCGCCGGCAGGTATAAGCATACAATAGTTTTGCCGAAATTACAATCAGATATAGAACAGCTTCTCGGCTTCGCGGCGCAGCTCGGCGCGGTCGTCGGGATGGGCGATGGAGATCAGCTTCTCGGTGCGCTCCTTGACGCTGCATCCGCGCAGGTGGGCCACGCCGTACTCGGTGACGATATAGTCCACATAGTTGCGGGGGATGGTGACCACGGCGCCCTGGGTCAGCATGGGCTTGATCTTGGGCATACCCTTCTTGCTGCGGGAGGCGAAGGCCAGAATGCCGCGGCCGCCCTTGGAGTGCAGCGCGCCGTAGGCGAAGCAGAAGCCGCCGCCGGAACCGGAGAACTGACGGGGGCCGATGGACTCGGAGCACACCTGGCCGGTCAGATCCATCTCCAGAATGGTGTTGATGGAGACCATGTTGTCGTTCTGCATGATGGTCATGGGGTTCACGCCGTAGCTGCCGGGCACGATGCGCAGGGTGGGGGTGTTCTGCATGGTCTCATACAGGGCGCGGTCGCCGCCGGCGAAGGAGCCCACATGGACGCCCTTGTAGTAGTTCTTGCGCTCGCCGGTGATGACACCCCGGCGGATCATCTCGCCCATGGAGGAGGTGAACATCTCGGTGTGCAGACCCAGGTCATGCTTGTCCATCAGGTGGCGGGCCACGGCGTCAGGCAGAGAGCCGATGCCCAGCTGGATGGTGTCGCCGTCGTGGACCAGTTCGCTGACCAGACCGCCGATGGTGTCCTCCACCTCGGTGGCCTGCATGGCAGGGATCTCGGCCAGGGGCTCATCCACCTCATAGAGGCAGCTGACGTCGTTGATGTCGATCTCCAGGCCGCCCTTGACGTGCACCTGCTGGGGGTTGACCTCCAGAATGATGCGGTGGTCGGGCTGCGCCATCACGGCGGCGAAGGTCTCGGGCTCCCACATCATACACAGGCTGATCTGGAACTTGCCGTTCTCGTCCATGGGAGTGGTCTGGGCCACGAACACATTGGGGGGGCGATGCTCGGCGACAAAGCGGCCGTAATCGGGCAGGTCGGTGACGATCAGGGAGCAGTTCAGCTTCTTGTGACCCTCACCCCAGCCGGGGCCGTAGAAAAAGCCGCCGGTATTGATGTGGCCGTTCATGTTGTCGCCCTTGACAAACTCAAAGTTGCCGGTACGGGCCTTGATGACGGAGACATTCTCCACCCGGGGGGCGATCTTGTGCAGGTTCTGGGCGAAGATCTTGGGCTCGTTGCAGTCGCCGGCAAAGCAGACGTTGTCGTTGCTGCGGATATAGCCCAGAGCTTCATCCAGAGAGACCTTCTTGCTCTCGTAGAGTTCCTGGAAATTCATGCAGATTCCTCCTGTTTATGGTCTAAAAGTGATACTTTTGAATTAACTCAGCTGTTGATCTTGTGGAGCAGTTCGCTCAGCGTCTCCCGCTCCTCGGCGGACAGGTTGCGGGTCAGCCGCCGATCCGTGTCCAGGATCAGATCCCGGAACACCTCCACCTGCTCCCGCCCCCGGTGCGTGGTGCGCAGGGCATAGCTGCGGGCGTCGTCCGGGTCGTGGGTGCGCTCCAGCAGCCCCATCTTCTCCAGCCCCGTCACCAGTTTGGTGACGCCCGGATTGGACAGCTGGGTGTACTGCTCCAGTGCCCGCTGGTTCACCGTCCGATCCTGTTCGTGATCGGCCACATAGATGAGCCCCATGGCCTGATACATCGTCACGCCGAAGGGCTCCAGCGCCCGGCTGTTCTCCCGGTTGAGCAGAAAATCCGCCCGGTGCACCAGATGACACACCGTCTCCCGCAGGGAGGGCATATTCTGCATGGGCTCACCTCCTTTTATTTTTCGGGTAAAACATAACCAGTTATATAACCGGTTATGTTTATTATAGCAGGGATCCGGAGAATGTCAATAGCACGCGTGGAATTTATGGGCGGGAAAATTTGGCGGGAGGGCGGACAGTCCCTGCAAACTCCCGGTCCGTCATTCTGAGCGCAGCGAAGGATCTTAAAACACCGGTCTCCTACATGGAGCATTCTCCATGCAGAAGTCTGTGCCGTAAGATTCTTCAGTCGCTTCGCTCCCTCAGAATGACAGGTGAGAACCTGCGCTCTCAGCAAAAAACACAACCCCCC
>USIZ01000132.1 GCA_900554855.1 uncultured Eubacteriales bacterium
GCGGTGATCCGCGGCTCTACCAGCCACTATGACTACGTCTGCAACGAGGTCTCCAAGGGGATCGCCGCCGTGTCTCTGGAAAGCGGCGTGCCCGTTCTCTTTGGCGTATTGACCACGGAGAATATCGAGCAGGCCATCGAACGGGCCGGCACCAAGGCGGGCAACAAGGGCTATGACTGCGCGGTCAGCGCCATCGAGATGGTCAACCTGCTTCACGAGCTGGATACCGCAGCGGAGTAAAATACACATAGGAGTTTGCCATGATTATCATCAGAACCAGACAGCCAAATCCGGAGCTGGAAAACAAGATCCTGACTATTTTGAGACAAGAACACATTGAAGCGGAGCAGTTTTCCATCCGTTCGCCGGGTCAACTGGTCTTTCCGGGACTGATGGTGAATGAAACCACCCGTGAGGTTCTGTGCGAGGACAGGGCAGTTTCCCTCACAAGGCTGGAATTTGATCTGCTGCTGATGCTGGCTTCTCACGAAGGACAGGCCTTTTCCAAAGAGGCGCTTTTTCGCGCAATATGGGGACAGGGCTGTGCCGATACCCTGAAGGTCGTGGCAAATACCGTCTCCAATCTTCGGAAAAAGCTGGCCGACTACGGGAGCCTTATTCGCACCGTCTGCGGAGGCTATGTCTTTGTGAGCCGGAAGGAAGAGGCTCAGGCATGATCAAGATCCTGTTCATCTGCCTTGGCAATATCTGCCGCAGCCCGATGGCTGAATTTATTATGAGAGATATTGTGGCAAAGGCCGGGCTTTCGGAAGAATTTGAGATCGCATCCGCTGCCACCAGCGCATGGGAGATCGGCAACCGGGTCTATCCGCCTGCACGGAAGAAGCTGGAAGAGCACGGCATATCCTGCGCCGGAAAGACCGCCCGGCAAATGACCCCGCTGGATTATGAGCGGTACGATCATCTGATCGTCATGGATCACAGCAACCTGCAAGACGCCCTGCGCATTGCAGGGGGGGACCCACAGCATAAAATATCCATGTTGATGGATGGTACCGATCGTCCGCGCGATGTGGCAGACCCCTGGTTTACGGGGGACTTTGAATCCACCTGGCAGGATGTGCTGGAGGGGTGTACTGCCCTGCTTGAGAAACTGCGTCCGTAAGCGCGAACCAAGACGGCGGGATATGGTTCGGGCGCAATCTGTTCAAGGCGCTCAATATGCGCAAAGCTGCCCTGCTTTATCAGCGGGGCAGCTTTGAATGCTTTAAGGATGATACAGCGGGTGATTTTTCCCTGGCTGCATGTCTCTGTTTCAGGCGTTCATGGATCAAAGCGGTGCAGGTCGTTATACTCTGTTGCGCTTAGTTCCGATAGCGCCATTCCAGCAGGCGGATCACGTTTTCCACACAGCCGTGGTCGGCATCCCGGACGAGCTGGAGTCTCTCGTCCCGCCCGGCGGCCACGCTGCCCTCTGGCACAAAGCCGATTTTGGCCACGCGGAGCATGGGCAGGTCATTGTCGTTGTCGCCGACGCAGTAGATGTGCTCCGGACTGATGCCGTAATATCCGGCGGCCTCCAGCACGCCGAAGCCCTTGTGGACGTTTTTGCCGGTCAGCTCCAGCAGGTTCTCGCTGGAGAAAATACACTCATAGAACGCGCTCCAGCGCGTCAGGATCGTCTCCTGCACCTGCTCCAGCGCGGCGTGCTCTCCTTCAAAAAGCACCTTGAGCCACGGAGTTGGCATTTCCTCCAGTGTCGCCTCGGTGTAGCTGGTCTTGACCAGGCTCATGTGCCAGTCCGTGTAGGCGTTGGGGTGGAAGCAGTAGACCTCCTCGCCGTAATAAGTCTCCATGGCCACGTCCGGGAATCGGGCCCCGATCTCCGCCAGATCTGCCGGCGCCCGGTCCGGCAGGTCGTGGTTGAACAGCGTATGCCCGGTTTCCATCTCGCAGAAGGTGGCCCCATTGGAGAGCAGAGTGGGCGAGCGGAGCGGAAGCTCCCGCGCCTGCTGATAGAAGGCGGCGTAGCACCGGCCGGTGGTCAGAATAAATCTGCCGCCCTCCCGCTGGAAAAAGTCAATGGCCGCCCGGTCCCGTTCCAGCACCTCCAGCGTACTGCCCCGGAGGGTGCCGTCGTAATCGGAGGCCAGCAGCACTCCATCGAAAATGCCCATAAAGAAAACTCCTTTTCGGCGTGTAGAGATAAAATAATGAGCTGGGAGCGAAGGCTCCCAGCTCATTATAATATCTGTCGATCCCGGCGTAAAGCGGTTTCTTTGCTCAGCCGTCCAGATCCTGCGCGGTGATGTAGCGCTTGAGCGGCTTGTAGAGAATGGCGAAAATGATGAGGCAGAGCACCATGTCGATGGCGAGAAAGCTGCCGTTGTAGACGGCGGAGTAGAGGTAGGGGTTGGTGTAGACGTGGTTCAGCACCTCGGTGGGCTCATAGATCTTGTAGATCGTGATGCCGCTGATGAAGTGGATGATGAAGCGGCAGATGCAGGCGACGACGGTGCCGGTGAACAGGCCGCTCTTCCGCTTCCAGAAGAAGCCGGCCACGCCCAGTACGCCGTAGGCCAGCAGGTAGTCCAGCAGCATGGACCAGGGGCCCCAGGCATAGGCGCCGTCGAAGATCAGCTGCAACAGGCCCATGGCGAAGGTGGCGAGGAAACCGTCCTTCCAGCCCCAGCGGATGCAGTAGATCAGAATGGGCACCATGCCGATGCATACGCTGCCGCCGTTGGGCAGCTCGAAGAACTTGACGTAGCTGAGGGCGGTGGCCAGCGCCACCATAATGGCACCCTCGGTGAGGGCACGGGTCTTGGTTCGTTTCATTTGGTTTCTCTCCTGACCGCACAGGCGGTTTCAATGCCTGCGCAAAATAAAAGTACCGCAAAGGCCTGCGGCGCATTGCGGTACGAAACTTCAGTTCTGCTTCGACTTCCTACGCCGGCATTACCCGGATCAGGTTCAAGGCGGCCCGGGACGGCGTTCTCGTCCCGATCTCAGCCGGAGTTGCCTCCAGCGCCCCTGTCTTGGCTATGCAGTTTTGCGGTCTGAAGCTATTATAGCATATGGGTGCGGGCTGTCAATTGGAGATTTGCAGGAGAGACTCACTGGAGATCGGCCAGCGTCAAAGTGACCTCCTGCGTCAGCAGCTGAACGTTGCTGTCTGAGTCGGAGATCTGAAGGGTATAGGTCAGCGTGTCGCTGTCGGTCAGCTCAATGCTGTCGTAGCTGTCGCTGTCATAGAGCGAATCGGAGGAGATGCGCCGGGCGCCGGCGTTGATGTCCTGGAAGAACCAGTATTCCACCGGCTCGCCGTTCAGCCTGGCCTTGCTGTTGGTGACGTTGACTGCGCGGTTCGTATTGTTTTCCGCATAGGTGCACACCCGGGTGGAATTGTCATAGCTGCTGCGTACCAGCCAGGCCACGACCTTGTAGTCGCCGTCGTCCAGCAGGACGGTGCCGGAGGGAGTATAGCTGTCCTCAGCGGACTCAGCGTTGGTTTGGAAGGAGGCAGAACCGGTGCCGATGGAGTTATAGTCCTTGTCGTAGAGGTCAAAGTCCAGCTGGATGTCGCGGATATCGCTGATCTGGGCCAACTCAAGATCGGAGGAGATGCTCACCGTGGCGGTGATGGTGCTGTGGCCGGCGATCTCATAGACATCCGACCAGCAGTCCGTCTGCCAGCCGTTGATGAAGCAGCGCTGGGCCGTGAAGGTGATCTCCTTCCGAGAGCCGTTTTTGACGGCCAGCACCAGCTGGGGGTCGTCGGGGGTGCCGCTGATGCCGCCCAGCTGAATGACAATGGTGCCGTCGTTATAGACCTCCTGGTTCTCCACCGCAGTCCCGGTGGACAGGTGGTACCCCAGATCGTCGCCCCGGAGGATCCGGAGTGCGGTTTTGCGGCTCTGGCGCTCACTGGCGTCCGCGCAGCCGGTCAGCGTCAGGAAGAGAGCGGCGGCCAGCAGCGCAGCCGTAATGCGTTTCATCATGCGATTTCACCTCGTAGTATGTTCTGCCCTCAGTTTATCATAGAACCGGCGGAGAGACAATGAAGGATGTATTAAATTCTCTCCACCCGGCCGGGTGGATTTTGTTGGGAAAGCGTGATAAAATAAACTGAAATTTTGTCGGCTGATTTTTTCTTATATTGTCATTCTGAGACCGCAGGCCGAAGAATCTTACAACACAAACTTCTACAGGGAGAATGCTTCTTGCAGAAGGCGGGTGCTTAGAGAAATTTTCCGATACCAATGAGACTACATTAAAACGAGGACGATCATTCATGCGATATGAAGCGGGAACTTATGATATTGCCGTGATCGGGGCCGGCCATGCCGGCATCGAGGCGGCGCTGGCCGGGGCGCGGCTGGGACTGGAGACGCTGTGCTTCACCGTCAATCTGGACGCGGTGGGCAATATGCCCTGCAACCCGGCCATCGGCGGTACAGGCAAGGGCCATCTGGTGCGGGAACTGGACGCGCTGGGCGGCGAAATGGCCAGGGCGGCGGATAAGGCCTGCATCCAGTATCGCCTGCTGAACCGGGGCAAGGGGCCGGCCGTCCACTCCCTCCGGGCGCAGGCCGACCGGCGGCGCTATCAGGAGGTCATGAAGCAGACGCTGGAGCGGCAGGAGCACCTCTATGTCAAGCAGGCCGAGGTGGTTGAGATCCTCACGGAGCAGGGCGCAGTCAGCGGTGTCGTCACTGCCACCGGGGCGGTGTACCGGGTGCGCGCCTGTGTGGTGGCCTCGGGCACCTATCTGGGCGGACGCACCATCGTGGGCGAAGTGCTCCGGGACTCCGGCCCGGACGG
>USIZ01000133.1 GCA_900554855.1 uncultured Eubacteriales bacterium
GACAGCATCAACCTGCTCATTCTGGACGAGCCGACCAACCATCTGGATGTGGCCAGCCGGGAGTGGATCGAATCCGCCGTGGAGAGCTTTGACGGTGCACTGCTGTTCGTCAGCCATGACCGTTACTTCATCAATCGTTTTGCCGAGCGGATCTGGACGCTGGAAAACGGCCATATCACCGATTTCCGGGGCGGCTATGAGGCACTGAAGGCCAAACAGGCCCGGGACGAGGAGCTGCGCAGTGTCATCAAGCCTGCCGCCAAGACGGAAAAACCGAAAAAGGAAAAGCCAAAGTCCAGCGGCGGCACAAAAAATCTGGAGAAGCAGCTGCGCACGCTGGAGCGGGAGATCGCCAAGACTGAGGAGCAGCTCTCCGAGCTGGACGGCCAGATGGAGCAAAATGCTACAGACTATCAGAAACTTCAGGAACTGGCTGAGCGCCGTGCCGCGGCGGAGGAAACTCTGAACGGCCTCTATGAGCGTTGGGAGGAGTTGTCTACCCAGATCGAGGAGTTGCAGTCATGAGCCGGAGCGCAAAGATCCTGCTCATACTGCTGGCGGCCGGACTGCTGTGCTTCGGCGCCTTAGAGGGCGCCGTGCTGGCAGGGTGCCACGACGAGGTTACCCACGATGCCGATGTGGTCATCGTGCTGGGGGCCAAGCTTTGGCCGGATGGCCCGTCACCGGCGCTGAAACGGCGGCTGGACAAGGCGCTGGACTATGTGAGTACACACCCAAATGCCGAGATTATTGTCAGCGGTGGTCAGGGACATGACGAATATACGTCAGAGGCTCAGGCCATGGCGGACTACCTGCTGGAGCAGGGGTGCGCACCGGAGCGCATCCATCTGGAGGATAAAGCCACCTCCACGGCGGAGAATCTGCGCTTCAGTATGGCTGTCATGTGCTCGCTGGGCTATGACCCGGCGGAAACGCCGGTGGCCGTGGTGTCCAACGACTTCCACCTGACCCGCACACGTCTGCTCTGCCGTCGGCTGGGGCTGACAGCGGATACGCTGGGGGCGCCCATGCCCGATCTGAAATCCGCATTTTATTCCTATAACCGGGAGGCCTTTGCGTTGTTGAAGGATCTTCTGTTTTACTGAGGTGTTCCATGACAGAACGGCTGGAACAATTGAATCACCGCTATGAGGAACTCTCCGCTCAGCTCTCTGCACCGGAGACCTACAATGATCCGGCGCTGGCAGCCCGGCTCAACCGGGAGCAGCGGGAGCTGGAGCCGGTGGTGCAGGCGTGGCGGGATTTGGCCGCGTCCGAGCGGGAGCTCGCTGATGCCGAGGCACTGCTCCATGACGAGGACGAAGCGCTGCGCATACTGGCCCGGGAGGAGTTCCCGGCGCTGAAAGCGGCGGTGGAACGGAAACGCGAAGCGCTTCAGATCCTGCTCCTGCCCAGGGATCCGGCGGACGAAAAGGATGTCATCATCGAGGTGCGCGCCGGTGTCGGCGGGGAGGAGGCGGCGCTGTTTGCCCATTCCCTGTGCCGGATGTACTCCATGTACGCCGACGCCAAGGGCTGGAGCGTGCAGATGGCCAATATGAACCAGACCGAGCTGGGGGGCGTGAAGGAGGCGGTGTTCTCCATCAGCGGCCAGGGGGCCTACTCCCGGCTGAAATATGAGAGCGGCGTCCACCGTGTCCAGCGGGTGCCGGAGACTGAGTCCGGCGGGCGCATCCACACTTCCACCGCCACGGTGGCCGTATTGCCCCAGGTGGACGAGGTGGAATTTGAGCTGGATATGAACGAGGTACGCATTGACACCTTCCGCTCTTCCGGCGCAGGCGGTCAGCATATCAATAAGACGGAATCCGCCATTCGCGTGACCCATATCCCCACCAATACGGTGGTGGAGTGCCAGGATGAGCGCAGTCAGTATAAAAATAAGGACCGTGCCCTGAGCATTCTGCGCTCCCGGCTTTATGAACGGGCCCGGCAGGAGCAGGAGCGCGCCCTGTCTGCCCAGCGCCGCAGTCAGGTGGGCAGCGGAATGCGCAATGAGCGCATCCGCACCTATAATTTTCCCCAGGGCAGGGTGACCGATCACCGGATCGGCCTGACCCTCTATCAGATCGACGCCGTCATGGACGGCGCACTGGATACCATCATCGACGCGCTGGCCGCGGCTGACCGGGCGGAGCAGATGAGCAGTCAGAGAGAAGAGACATAACAGCATGAAAACGATTTATTGGAAGATCGACGATCCCGGCGCCCAGCCGGACGAGATCGCCCAGGCGGCGGAGATCATCCGCAATGGCGGGTTGGTGGCGATCCCGACGGAGACGGTCTACGGCCTTGGCGCAAATGCCCTGAACCCGGACGCAGTACGCCGGATCTACGAGGCCAAGGGCCGTCCGTCGGACAATCCGCTCATCATCCATGTGCCCTCGGCGGACTGGCTGACGCGCTACTGTGTGGATGTGCCCGAGTCGGCCTATCTGCTGGCCGATGAGTTCTGGCCCGGCCCGCTGACCATGATTTTAAAGCGGGATCCCGTCGTGCCTGACCGCACCACCGGCGGATTGGACACCGTTGGTGTGCGCTGCCCGGATCACCCGGTGACGCTGGCTCTGATCGAAGCTTCCGGCGTGCCGATCGCAGCCCCCAGCGCCAATATCTCCGGGCGGCCCAGCTGCACCACGGCGGCCCATGTGCTGGAGGATGTGGGCGGAAAAATCGAGTGCATTCTGGACGGCGGCCCCTGTGCCGTGGGCGTGGAGTCCACCATTGTGGATCTGACCGTTCAGCCTCCCAGACTGCTCCGACCCGGCGGACTTCCGCTGGAGGCGCTGGAGCGGGTGCTGGGCGAGGTAATCGTGGATGAGGCCGTGAAGCGCCAGATGGGCGCCGGGGAGCATCCGAGAGCCCCCGGCATGAAGTACCGTCACTACGCCCCGGCGGCTCCGGTGACCGTGGTCACCGGAACCCCGGCCAAGTCTGCGCAGTACATCCGTTCTCAGGTGAACGAGGACTGTGGCGTGGTGTGCTACGATGAATTTCTGCCGCTGTTCGACCACTGTACTGCCCGGCCGTTTGGCTCCATGCAGAACCGACGGGAGCAGGCGCAGCGGGTGTTTGATGTTCTGCGCAGCTTTGATTCCACTCCGGTGAAGCAGATCTACGCCCAGTGCCCGGATTCCACCGGCTTGGGGCTTGCTGTGAGCAATCGGCTCAAAAAGGCGGCGGGCTTCCATGTGGTGGATGCGGATGAACTGAGCTTGGAGAAACCGGAAAAGTTCCTGCTCATCGGTATCACCGGCGGTACCGGTGCGGGCAAGACCACGGCGCTCATAGAGCTTGGCAAGCTGGATGTGCATATCATCGACTGCGATCAGGTCTACCACGAGTTGCTGCTGGGCAGCGATGCCCTCCGGCAGGAGCTTCGCACACGCTTTGGGGAGGATATCTTCACCCCTGAGGGCCTGAACCGCAAAAAGCTGGGCGAGCTGGTGTTCCACGACGAGGATGCCATGGCCGATCTGAACCGCATTACGCACAAATATGTGGAAGCGGAGACGGATCGGCAGATCGCAGATGCTGAAGCCGCCGGTATGCGCGGCGCGGCTATTGACGCGATCCTTCTGTTGGAGGGCAATCTGGGCGGGCGCTGCGATGTCACCGTGGGTATCATCGCCCCGGCGGAGGATCGGGTGCGGCGGCTTATCGCCCGGGAGGGCATCACGGAGGAGTATGCCCGCGCCCGCATCGCGGCCCAGAAGCCGGACAGCTTTTACCGCGAGCACTGCACTTATATTTTGGAAAACAACGGTGCACAGGAGCGCTATGCCCGGCAGGCCCATGACCTGTTTGGGCAGATATTAAAGGAGGAAATTTGACATGAGCGAAGAGAAGAAGGCATGGGAAAAGCGCAAGGAGCAGCTTTTCCTGGACAAGAAGAACGGCTATGATGTGGTGGACGAGGGCACCGTGGTCGCCGCCGCCGACTACTGCGAGGGCTACAAGAAGTTTCTGGACGATGCCAAGACTGAGCGCGAGGCTGTAAAGGCCGCCATTGCGCTGGCCGAGGAGCAGGGCTTTGTGCCCTATGTCCGGGGTATGGCCCTGAAGGCGGGCGACAAGGTGTACCGCTCCAACCGGGGCAAGTCCCTGCTGCTGGCGGTCATCGGCGAGGCCTCTCTGGCCGAGGGTGTCCAGATCGGCGCCGCCCATATCGACTCTCCCCGCCTGGACCTGAAGCCCTATCCCCTCTATGAGGACGGCGACTTCGCCCTGCTTAAGACCCACTACTATGGCGGCATCCGCAAGTATCAGTGGCTGTCCATCCCGCTGGAACTCCATGGCGTGGTCATCCGCAAGAACGGCACCTCTGTTGAGGTGCGCATCGGCGCGGAGCCCGGCGACCCCGTGCTGGCCATTCCTGATCTGCTGCCCCACCTGGCCGCCGCACAGTCCCAGAAGCCGTTGGGCACCGCAGTCGATCCCGAGGACCTGAACATCTTCATCGGCTCCCGTCCCTATGCCGAGGCGGAGGGCAGCGACCGCATCAAGCTGGCCGTGCTCGACCTGCTGAACGACCAGATCGCCTCCACGTTCACGGAAGGCGGCGAGGACGTGCTGGGCGGCCAGCCCGCGCTCGTGCTGTTCGTGGGCATCAACGGTACCGGCAAGACCACCACGGTGGGCAAGCTGGCGAAGGAGGCGACCGACGCAGGTCGCACGGTCATCCTCGGCAGCGCCGACACGTTCC
>USIZ01000134.1 GCA_900554855.1 uncultured Eubacteriales bacterium
GCCCTGCTCAAGCCCTATATGACCGGTGAAGCCAGCGAGATTGTGGGCCGCGCCTGCATTGGCACGGTGCAGGGCGATATGCACGACATCGGCAAAAATCTGGTCAAGATCATGATGGAGGGCAGCGGCATTGAGGTCTACGATCTGGGCACCGACGTGACACCGGAGCAGTTTGTAACTGCCGCCCAGGAGCACCACTGCGGCATCATCGCCTGCTCCTCCCTGCTCACCACCACCATGCAGAATATGCGCGGCGTGGTGGAGCTGACCAAGGAGCGCGGCATCCGGGATAAGGTAAAGATCATGGTGGGCGGCGCTCCCATCAGCCAAAGCTTCTGCGACGAGATCGGCGCCGACGTCTACACGGAGGACGCGGCGTCCGCCGCGCGGGTCGCTGTCTCTCTGCTGCGCGCGCAGACTTGCACGCCCTGACCGCAATACGCACAATTCCATCGACAAAGCAGTCCCCGCTCTTTGTGCTCCGTCCCACTGCGCCGGATAAACCGCCCGTTTCAGGCCGGGAAAATGAAATTGCAAAACCGTCAAAATTGACATACAATAGGGCGGAATGTATATTGAACCGTTCCATGTCGGAGCCAACCCCGTTTGCGGAACGATAATCCACAAGAAGCAGGCACATCTATGGACAAGCATCAGATCTTAAAGCAATATTTCGGCCACAAAACCTTCCGGGAAGGGCAGGAGCAGCTCATCGACAGTCTGCTCTCCGGGCGGGACGCGCTGGGCATCATGCCCACCGGCGGCGGCAAGTCCATGTGCTATCAGGTACCCGCACTGATGCTGCCCGGAGTGACGCTGGTGGTGTCCCCTCTCATCTCGCTGATGAAGGATCAGGTCATGGCTCTGAAACACGCGGGCATCCCGGCGGCCTATATCAACTCCTCCCTGACCCCGGCGCAGCTCAGCACCGTCTATCAGCGCCTGCGCGCGGGGGCCTACAAACTCGTCTATGTCGCCCCGGAGCGGCTGGAGGCGGACGGCTTCGTCTCCGCCGCCCAGAGTCTGGACCTCTCCCTGCTGGCGGTGGACGAGGCCCACTGCATCTCCCAGTGGGGGCAGGATTTCCGGCCCAGCTACCGCAAGATCCCGGACTTTCTGGCAAAGCTCCCGCGCCGTCCCGTGATCGGCGCCTTCACCGCCACCGCCACTGAGGCGGTGCGCAGGGATATCTCCGCCCAGCTGGGTCTCCGGACGCCCTGCACCGTCGTCACCGGCTTCGACCGACCCAATCTCTACTTTGAGGTGCAGTCCATGACCGCCGCAGAAAAGCCCGCTGCCCTCCGGGCGCTGCTGGCCGAGCGGCGGGGCAAATGCGGCATTGTCTACTGCTCCACCCGTTCCCGGGTGGAACGGGTGTGCAGCGACCTGACGCTGCACGGCTACAATGCCGCCCGCTACCACGCAGGACTCAGCGACGAGGAGCGGGCCCAGAGTCAGGACGACTTCCAGTTTGACCGGGTGCAAATCATGGTGGCCACCAACGCCTTCGGCATGGGCATCGACAAGTCCAATGTCAGCTTCGTGATCCACTACAATATGCCGAAATGTCTGGAGGCCTATTATCAGGAGGCCGGGCGGGCAGGCCGGGACGGCGAACGGGCGGACTGCATCCTGCTCTTCTCCGGTGGAGATATCAACACAGCCAAATTCTTCATCGACAACAGCAATGACAATGAGGAGCTGACCCCTGAGGAGCGGGTCAGACTGCGCCGTGAGGATCTGAAACGGCTGGACGCCATGGTGGACTATTGTAAAACAAAGGATTGTCTGCGCACCGCCATTCTGGACTACTTCGGCCAGAGCCACTCCGGCCAGTGCGGCAACTGTTCCAACTGCCTGACCACCTACCGCCAGCGGGATGTCACCCGAGAGGCCCAGATGGTCCTCTCCTGCGTCAGGCGGATGGAAAACGCCCTCGGCGTTCCCAGCGGCATGGAGCTGCTGGCCGACGTACTCTACGGAAGCGACCGGGCCGAGATCACCAATGCCGGGCTGGAACGGCTGTCCACCTACGGCCTGATGCGGGGCCAGTCCATGGCCCGGATCATGGCGCTCATCGACTTTCTCCGCACAGACAAGCTGCTCTGTGCAGACGCGGACGATCCCGGCGCGCTCACCCTGACCAGTCGGGCGGAGGATGTGCTCTTCCACGGGGAGCGGGTGCTCATGCCCATTGAGGCCGCACCCGGCGAGAAGAAGGCCCGGCGGCAGAAGGAGACGCTTGAGGGCGAGGATGCCAAGCTGCTGACCGCCCTCAAGGAGGTGCGCACCCGGCTGGCCAAACGGGAGGGCGTGCCGCCCTATGTTATTTTCTCCAACGCGACCCTGACCGATATGGCGCTGCGCCGCCCCCAGAGCTTGGGCGAACTGCTGGACGTCAGCGGCGTTGGCGAACAGAAGCAGCGCCGCTATGGCAAGGCGTTTCTGGCGGCCATTGCAGAGTTTTGCGAAGCATAATCAAAAGGTACCTATTATTGAACCGACGCGCTCCAGTTCGGAACGCATCGCTTTTTATAAATTTTTCACATTTCGCTTGACAAGTTCGGTCTACTATTGTAGACTTCAATTAGAGATTTACAGTTGTAGACCTATTGCAGTGCAGAGAGGAGGCTGTTATGTCCAACTACATTTTGGCAGACGGTGAATACCGCCTGCTCTCCCTGATCTGGGACCATGCGCCCATCCCCTCCGGCCAGCTGGTTCGGCTGTGTGAAGAGGAATTCGGCTGGAAAAAGTCCACCACCTACACGCAGGTGCGCCGGCTGGCGGACAAGGGGCTGCTCCAGAACGAACAAGCCGTGGTGACGCCGCTGGTAACGCGGGATCAGGTTCAGCGGGAGGAGAGCGACCGCTTCGTCTCCCGCACCTTCGGAGGCTCCCTGCCCGGCTTTGTGGCCGCATTTCTGAAGGGGCGTACCCTGAGCGAATCGGAGGCAGAGGAACTAAAAACACTCATCGACCAACACAGGGGGTGACGGTATGGAACTGCTGAAAAGCAATTTTTCCGGCGTACTGACCATGAGCCTGAAAGCGATCCCGGTGATCCTGCTGGTGCTGCTGCTCCGCTTTGCCCTGCGGCGGGCACCGAAGCGCTGGGCCTATGCCCTCTGGGCAGTGCCGCTGTACCGGCTGGTCTGCCCCGCCGCCCTGCCCGCGGCGTTCAGCCTCTACAATCTGTCCTTCCTGCCCCGCTCCACCCGGAGCGTCGGCGTGACCGGGACTGCCGCCGATTTTTTCAATTTGCAAGGTACCTCACAGACAGTTTCTCCACCGCCGGGCACCCTCGCCGGTGTGCAGACGTCCCCGGCGGCCAGTGCTGCTCCTGCTGCGTCCAATGCAGTAACCGCCGCTGAACATGCCGCCACGCAGGCCGCGTCCTCGGGCACTGCCGCAGCCACCGCACAGACGGCCATTCCCCACAGCGTGGACTGGCTGACGGTGGCCACCATCGTCTGGCTGGCCGGTCTGGCCCTGCTGCTGGGTTGGAACCTGTACCAGTACCTCCGTCTGCGCCGCCGGACCACCTCCGCCATCCGCGCAGAGGACGGCGCCTGGGTGTGCGACGGCATCGCCGGCCCCTTTGTGCTGGGTGCGCTGCGCCCGAAGATCTATCTGCCCTGCTGGCTGGGCGAGGAGAGCCGCGCCCATGTGCTGGCCCACGAGAGCTGTCACCTGCGCCGCCACGACCCGCTGATCCGGCTCATCGCCCTGTTCACCGCCGCCCTCCACTGGTTCAACCCGCTGGTGTGGCTGGGGTTCAAATTGATGGAGCAGGACATGGAGATGAGCTGCGACGAGGCCGCACTGTGGGCGCTGGGTACGGAAAAACAGAAGGATTACAGCCGCACGCTGCTGGCCCTCGGCACCGGGCGGCGGGGTTATGGCCCCGCGCTGGCCTTTGGAATGCCCGCCGCCAAGAAGCGCATTCTCCATGTGCTGAACCTGCGTCGGACCGGACGGCGCACCCTGGCGCTGGCCTCGGCGGTACTGCTGCTGGCCGGACTGACCTGCTGCACCGACGCCGCCCCCAAAACCCCAACCGGTCAAATCCGGGAGACGGAGCAGAGCGTCGCCGATCGGACGGAACAGCTGACTGACGACATCACGCTGAGCTATGACTATGAGTTGCCTGAGAGTACCCAGTCTGTGGCGCTCGCCGTCAAGGGTACCGGGCTGTTCGAGTCCGAGCTCGTCACCCTCTGGTCCGGGGCAGCCAATGAATTGACCGGCTCGCTGGCTCTGACCAATCTGAGCAATAACTTCGATGTCTCTATTCAGCTGACCCATGACGACAACTATGAAAACACCTTTGAATTCAATGGGGCCGGCAGCCTGTATACCCCGTCCCACACCAAGCTTGTCCCGAACGGGTCAGACGCGATCACCCTGACGCAGGACAGTCCCTCACTGCTCTTTACGGCCGCAGTGGAGGGCGCCGGGTCATCGATAGGTACCTACGAATTTTATCTCTATCCCGCATCTACTGCGGCAGACTGCATTCCCTTCCTGCCGGAGATCGGCGACCTGCCCCAGCGGCTCTATGATGCGCGCACCGACTATCTGGGCGACGCCTCCGCCGTTGTTAATCTTCTGAACACAATCACAACCAGCCGCAATACCGCGCATGACGCGTTTTGCACGGGCAGCTCCATGGAGCTCCACACCGATGCAGAGCCCTACGGCATGGTCGTCAACGC